>CATOJE010000057.1 GCA_951800145.1 uncultured Lachnospiraceae bacterium
TCTAAATGCAGCGCTTCATCATATTCTGTCAGGATCATCGTCTTCACCTCCCCCTGATGCCGGGTTAAAAATTCAGTTAAAATCCCCTCCTTAAGGCACCCCCCGATCCCTTGATCGATGGCTCCCTCCAGGGTCAGGCCCCCTGCTAAGCCCTTTCGTATCTGGTCTATCAGGAAGGCATACTATTCATGCAGAGCACATGAGTACCAGATATTTCCATTATAGCAGGATGAAGGGGAGAAGTCAAAGGATTGAAACCACTGGTGTCTTAGCTGGATTATATTCAGCCAAACCGCCTTGCCGATGAAAAATTATTCGGCGGAGTTTTGCCAGATATAATCCAGTCAAGACACTAGGATCATGAAAAAATCGGAACAAATATCAAAAATCCCACATTGCGGCAAAAAATTTCCTTCGTTATAATGGTAAAAGGGGAAGTAGAGGATTCATTCAGGAAACTGTACAGCGGGAGGAGAGGGCGATGTATAAGGTGATTATCGTGGACGATGATGAGCTGATCCGCAAGGGACTGGAAAAGGTGATTCGATGGGAAGAGATGGGTTTTTTAGTGGAGGGAACCTTTCAGAGCGCGGTGGAAGCGCTGGAATATGTAAAGGATCATTTTGTGGATGTAATTCTCACCGATATCCGGATGCCTCAGATGAGTGGTCTGGAGCTGATTGAGGGGGCGAAGGGATACCAGAAGCACTTGAAGGCTGTGATTATCAGCGGCTATGGGGAATTTGAGCTGGCCAAACAGGCTCTGGTCTTAAAGGTAGAGGATTATCTGCTGAAGCCTTTGGGACAGGAGGAGGTGGAGGCGGTGTTCCTTAAGCTGAAGGAAAGCCTGGACAGAGAGGGACAGGCGCCTTGTGAGGAGAGGGGAAGGCAGGGCGGAAGAGGAAAGGAGAGCCAATATCCAAAGGAGCAAAAGGCAGTGGAGGCCTTGAAGCAGGAGATGATTGTCCATCTGGAAAACGGAAGGTTTTATCAGGTGGATCAGCAGGTGAAGGAGCTGGATTCGATTCTGTCATCCTGTAAGGCCGGAGAGATTGCCGGATTTTACTCTGATTTGATTCTTGGGATATTAGAGTACTTTGACCTGGAGCGTGACAGCACAGTTTACTGGTTTGCCGGCCAGGGGAAGCGGGAAGGGGAATGGCAGCCGGAGCGGCTGAGGGAGCAGTTCTGCCAGGATCTGGATCAGATCCGGAAATCGCTCTGGAATCACTCCGACCATATGCGGAATCTCCTCACCAGGAAGGCGAAATCCATGATCGAGGCGGAATATGGGGATGAGAGCCTGAGCCTGGCCTCTGTGGCCAACCGGCTGAATATCAGCTATGGTTATCTGTCCACCATATTTACCAAGGCGGAGGGGCACAGCTTTAAAGCCCATCTGGTGATGGTGCGGATGGAGAAGGCGCGCCTCCTTCTGCTGTCCAGGAAATACCGGATTTACGAGATCGCCCAGATGACCGGCTATAAAAATCCCAGATATTTTACAGATGCGTTTAAGAAATATTATCACTGCTCCCCCGCAGAATATATAGCCAGGTTCCGGGGGGATTCCTGCAGGGAGCCTTTGTAAAGGTACTTTATGCACATCTGACAAAAATCGTCTCGCAAAATCAGGTGCAAAGAGACCTTGAGAGTACAGGGAAGAGGAAAGGAGGAAGCGATGGAAAAAGAAAAGGCCATGGAAAAAGAAAAGGTGATGGAAAAAGAAAAGGCCGTGGAAAAAGAAAGGAAGATAGAAAAAGAAAGGAAGATAGAAAAAGAAACGGCAAAGGAGAAGGGGACAGGGAAGCTGTCTCTGAAGGTGTATCTGCTCCTGATTTTTATCGCAGCCATTGTGACCACCATCTGCTTGTCCGGACTGGGAATTTATTCCAGGATTGTAAAAAATGCCAGGGAGCGGGTCCAGGAGGGGGATGCCTGGCTGGTGTCCCAGCTGTGTAAGACCACCGACTACTTAAGCGGCCAGGCAGAAAATATCTCTGCCACCCTGGCCTTTGACGGGGATATCCAGTCCATCCTGATTGCCTATGAGTACGGCAGAGAAGGGGCGATGGACTTGGACCAGGTCCGCATCCGGGTGAATAACAGCCTGTTTTACAACAGCCGCCTGAACCGGGCCCTGTATGACTGCGTGAATGTGGTGCTTTTTTCCAATGAAGGGGAGGTCATCGGAAGCAAGGAGCCCTTTGATCAAAATGTGAAAATTTCCGATTATGAATGGTTTTCCCAGGTGGAACATTCTTATGGGAGAAGCCTTTGGCTGCCTATGGGCTATGACGCAAACAGCGCTTCCACTGCCAGGGTGATGACCATTCCCATTGTGCGGAAGATTTTTTCCACTCAGAGCGGCAGGGACAATACCTTAAATGAAATTATGACTGTGGGAAAGGCCCTTGGATATCTTGTGGTCTACATCGACGCGGAGATGTTTTCCGACATTGTGGCAGATGATGTGGATGTGTATACCAAGCGCTTTTTTCTTTTGGATGAGAATGACCGGATCATCAGCTGCCAGAGGAAGGAGCAGGTGGGGGAGGCATTTTTCTTCCAGAAGGGACAGGAGGGCTATATTTCCATGGATGGGACGGAATACGCTATGACAGAAAAGCGGATCCAGGATCGGGGATGGAATTATGTGTGCCTTACAAAGCGCTCTGAGATCACCCGGGAAGGGGGAATCGTGTTCAGCGTCTGTCTGATCCTGAGCCTGATCTTAATTCTGGTATTTACCATGATTGGGCTGATGCTGTCCCACAACATCGGGGTTCCGGTGAAGGTGCTGGTGGATCATTTTAAACAGGCAAGGCACAGCAATGTGATCATCCGGGAGAGCAGCCGGATTACTGAATTTTCTAATTTGTATCAATCCTTCAACCAGACCATGGAGAAAATACACGATCTGGCGAACCAGGTGTATGAGAATAAGCTGGTCCACCAGGAGCTGGTGCTGAGCATGAAAGAGAGTCAGATCCAGGCGCTGCAGATGCAGATTAACCCCCATTTCCTCTATAATACCCTGGACTGCATCAACTGGAAGGCCCAGATGGACGGGAACCGGGAGGTGGCGGAGATGGTCCGGATTCTGGGAAAATTTTTCCGGTCCAATACAGAGAATAAAGGGGAATTTACCAGCTTAAAGGCAGAGCTGGATAATATTGAGCAGTATATCGCCCTGTCTAAGCTCCGCTTTGGCTCCCGCCTGTGCTGCGTGGTGGATGTGGAGGAGGAGCTGTATTCCTGCCAGGTGATGAAGCTGCTGCTTCAGCCCTTGGTGGAAAATTCCATCAAGCATGGGCTGGAGGTGGAAAATATCTGCGAGACCATCCGGATCTGGTGCAGCAGGGAGGAGGAGGACCTGGTGATTGTGGTGAAGGATACAGGGAGAGGCATGGCAGAGGAGGAGCTTTCCTACCTGCGGCAGCTGTGGGACGCCAGGGATACGGAGTACAAGGAGACGAAATCCATCGGCCTCTATAATGTGATGCGCAGGCTGTATTTGTGCTACCGGGAGGACTGCAGTCTGGAGATCTTCAGCCGTCTGGGGGAGGGGACGGAAATTATTATCACCTTCCCTCTGAAAAAAACAGAAGAAATCTGAATTAATTTCATCATGTGATGAAAAAAGCAGAACTTATATCAAATGGGCCTCCTTGTGAGAAAAGTTTGTGTTGTTATAATAAATCTATAACCACTTATACGACGTGGAGTCCGGCGGGACGGGTAAGAAGATGCTGCCGGAAGGCCGTATAAAAGAATATTTTTTATAGGAGGAGAATGGAATGAAAAAAATACTGGCGATTACACTGAGTGCTGCTCTGGCGGCCAGCGCCCTTACCGGGTGCTCTGGCGGATCCAAGGAAGGAAGCGGACAGGCGGGCAATGGAGGCTCCGGGGAGACCACCCAGGCGGCCCAGGCAGGCGGCTCATCGGAGCCGGGCCCTAAGGAGGAAACGCCTTCCGGAGAAAAGACAGTGATCCACTACTATGACTGGGCTCCTATGGATATGACCATTATCGATGATTTTAATGCCTCCAACCCGGACATCGAGGTGAAGTATCACGCTATCCCGGATAACGGATCCGATAAACTGACCCAGCTGGATATCCTGGCTATGGGCGGCGGGGAGATCGACGTAATGCCTGGCTCGGACGGGGAGCAGATGCTTCGGATGAAGAATGGGATGTATGCGCCCTTAGATGAATTCATCCAGAGGGACGGCATCGACATGGCAGGAAGCTTCGGGGATATTTTAAACTATGCCAGCTACAACGGGGTGACCTACGGCTATCCCTTGCGCTCCACGGTGGAGGGAATCTGGTATAACAAGGATATGTTCGACGCCGCAGGCCTGGAGTACCCGGACGGCTCCTGGACCTGGGAAGAGTATATGGAAACGGCAAAGCAGCTGACAAGCGGCGAGGGGGATTCCAAGATCTACGGAACCTACACCCATACCTTTAACGGACAGTGGGCGCCGGTGGGCAATGAGGTTTCTCCCTGGTACACTGAGGATGGAAAATGTAATATTATGGCTGATGGCTTTAAGACATCCCTGGAGCGGAGAAAAGAGATGGATGACCTGGGATATCAGCTTTCCTTCAGCCAGATTATCGCCACCAAGGCTAGCCAGGCCTCCGCCTTCTTAGGAGGCAAATGTGCCATGGTCCAGGCCGGCTCCTGGATCGTCCAGAATATCAAGGATCAGGAAAATTATCCCCATGACTTTGCCATCGGCGTAGCGCCGATGCCCCGGTTTGACGAGACGGTGAAAAGCGAGAACAATTTCAGCGTAGCGGCCACCATCCTGGCCATCCCGGCCAACTCCGAGCATAAGGAAGAGGCCTGGCGGTTTATCCGGTACATGGTGGAGGAGGGGGCGGCCCGGATCGCCGGCACAGGAAACTATCCCTCCTACAAGCCGGCTTACGATGACAGCCTGATCCAGAACTTTATCGAGGGCTCCGGATTAGAGGTAGAGGATGTGCGGGTGCTCTTTGAAGACATGACTGCGGTGAGCCAGAAGCCTACCGGGCGGGCGGCAGCAGAATATCAGCAGTCCATGCAGGAGCAGACCCAGCTGTACTTTAACGGAGAAAAATCAGCGGACGAGGTATTAGGGGAGATCGAGAAAATCACCAATGAGGCCATTGCCAATGAGGAATAGTGCGTAACCTGGCCTGCACACTGGGAAAATATTCCATCTGTGCGCCTGGGCTGGTTATTTGCGGAACGATTTCCTAAGAGAGGGAAGGAAACATGAAAGGAAGGAAATATGAAAGAAAACAGCAGCTGTCCAGGAGACAGCTAGGAGAGGAGCGGGCCGGATATCTGTTCGTCATCCCAAACTTTATTGGAATCCTGATCTTTGTGGCGCTTCCCATCCTGTTTTCCCTGGTGCTGGGATTTACCAAATGGAATCCCATGCAGGGCTTGTCAGCCATAGAGTTTGCCGGCCTGGAAAACTTTGGACGGATGGTGTCCGACGAGCGGTTGCAAACCGCGCTGATCAACAACCTGATCTATACCATTGCCTATGTGCCTATCTCGGTGAGCCTGGCCCTGGTGATTGCGGTTCTTTTAAATAACTATGTGTTCTGCAAGGTGCCTCTGCGGCTGATGTGCTTTATGCCCTATATCTCCGCCATGGTGTCTGTGGCCTATGTGTGGCTGATTCTTTTAAACCCGGAGGGCGGCCCGGTGAATTCCGTGCTGGCCGCCCTGGGGGTGAAAAACCTTCCCGGATGGTTTACCAAGAGTAATTCCGCCCTGGCAGGGATCATCCTCATGTCCATCTGGCACGATGCAGGATATTATATGATTCTTTTCCTGGCGGCCCTTCAGGGGCTGTCCAAGGAGGTGTACGAGTCGGCCCGGGTGGACGGGGCCAGCGGACTGCAGGTATTTTTCCGCATCACCGTCCCCATGCTGGCCTCCCACATCCTCTTTGTATCTATCCTGGCCACTATCAATTCCTTTAAGGTATTTGACCAGATCAATGTGCTCACCGAGGGCGGCCCAGGCTATGCCACCAATGTATTGGTCTACTGCATTTACCACTATGCCTTCCGGGAGCACAACATCGGCTATGCCTCCGCGGTGGCGGTGCTGCTGTTTGTGATTATTATGGTGGTCTCCGCAGTCCAGGTGAAGCTGAAGGAAAAGTATACACTTTAGGAGGGGAAGAGTATGGAAACAAAAGGAAAGACAATGGCGCTTCGGATACTGGCCACGCTGCTTGTGGGAGCTCTGGCCCTGGCCTGTATCTTCCCCTTCCTGTGGATGGTATCCGCCTCCTTTAAAAATGAGGTGGATGTGATGGAATTTCCTATCCGTCTGATTCCAAGGACAGTGAACTGGAATAACTATGCCACCGTGTGGCTGAAAAGTGATTTCCCCAACTATTACCGCAACAGCCTGATTGTCACCGGCATCACCTTAGTGGGAACCATCTTTCTCTCCACCACAGCGGCCTACGGGTTTGCCAGGCTGAAGTTTCGGGGGAAGAATCTGATTTTCGGAGTGTATCTGGCTACCTTGATGGTGCCGGTACAGGTAACCCTGCTGCCCAAATACATTTATTTCGGACAGCTGCATTTAAATAATACCTTTTACGCCCTGATTCTTCCAGGTATTTTCTCAGCCTTTAATACCTTTTTAATGCGGCAGTACTATGAAGGGATTCCCTATGAGCTGACGGAAGCAGCCCAGATCGACGGGGCGGGGCATTTTCGGATCTTCTGGCAGATTATGCTGCCTCTCACCAAGTCCGGCTTTGTCACCCTGCTGCTGTTTTCCTTTACCTGGACCTGGAATGACTACATTAATCCTCTGATCTACTGCAATAAGGAGGAGCTTTTGACCCTGACCGTAGGGCTGCAGCGGTTCCAGCAGGCCCAGAGCACCCACTATGCCCTGATTATGGCAGGCTGTACCCTGGCGCTGGCCCCGCTGATCCTGCTGTTTTTATTTACCCAGAAATACTTTATCGAGAGCTTTGCATCCAGCGGTGTGAAGGGATAGGAGGATAAGATGAACAAGGAAAAAATAATCGGCGAAAAGGCAGCAAAGAAAGGGGCGGCTGTCTCCAGCGAGATTTTAAGAAGGGCGCGGGAGGTGCTGGGAACCTTAACTCTGGAGGAAAAGGCCTCCCTCTGCTCCGGCCTTGGGCTGTGGCAGACCAGGCCCATCCCGGAAAAGGGCATCCCGGAGATCTGGATGGCTGACGGCTCCAACGGGGTGCGGATTATGAAACCGGTGAACCAGGAGCGGAAGCAGGATACCTCTGACTTTCTGAAGGTGACCGACTTAACCCAGAATTCCCCCACCATTACCAGCCAGTATGAGGCGGTCTGTTACCCATCCGGCGCATGCCTGGCTTCCACCTGGAACCGGGAGCTGGTGCAGGCGCTGGGACAGGCTCTGGGGGATGAATGCCGGTACTTTAAGGTAAACCTTCTGCTGGCCCCGGGAATCAATATTAAGAGAAGCCCTCTGGGCGGACGGGGCTATGAATACTATTCGGAGGATCCCTATCTCACCGGCGCCATAGCAGAGAGCCTGATCAAGGGAGTCCAGGAGACGGGCACCGGCACCAGCATCAAGCACTTCGCGGCGAATAACGCGGAAACCCTGCGGATTAACATGAGCTCTGATGTGGAGGAGCGCGCCCTCAGAGAGATCTATCTGGCTCCCTTTGAGATGGCCATCAAGGGTGCGAAGCCCTGGACGGTGATGTCCAGCTATAATAAGGTAAACGGCGTCCAGATGGCGGAAAATGAGGAGCTGCTCACCCGGATTCTCAGGGATGAATGGGGCTTTGAAGGCGTGGTGGTGTCGGACTGGGGCGGCGTGAAGGACCGGGTAGCTGCCTTAAAGGCGGGCAATGATCTGGATATGCCGGAAAACCGGAGGAACAATCAGGCCATCGTCGAGGCGGTGAAGGATGGCAGCCTGCCGGAGGCAGTGCTGGATCGATGCGTGGAGCGGATCCTGCAGCTGGTATTCCAGGCCAAGGAGCAGGAGCGCTTTACAGACCAGGTGGATTTTGGGGCCCACAGGAGGCTGTCGGAAAAGGTGGCGGAGGAGTCGGTGGTACTCTTAAAGAATGAGGGGGATCTCCTTCCTATTACAAAGGAAAAGTATCAGAGCATCGCGGTACTGGGCGCCTTTGCAAAGGAACCCAGATATCAGGGAGGCGGCTGCACCCTGGTGAATCCCATCCGGATCAGCTCTCCTTATGAGGAGATGGAAGAGCTGGCAGGAGGGGATATCCGGCTCACCTACGCCAAGGGCTATGAGCTGAGGAATGAAACCACAGAGGAGCTTTTAAAGGAGGCCAGGGAGACGGCGGCAAATGCAGACGCCGCGGTGATCTTTGCCGGATTGTGGGTAGCCTATGACCGGGAGGGCTTTGACCGGAAGCATCTGGAAATCGATTCCTCCCACATCCGCCTGATTGAAGAGGTAGCCAAGGTACAGAAACATATCATCGTAGTCTTAAGCAATGGGGACGCGGTGACCATGGATCCTTGGCTGGAGCATGCCGGAGCAGTGGTGGAGCAGTTCCTGGCGGGAGAGACTGCCGGGGAGGCGGTGGCCAAGGTGCTTTTCGGAAAGGTGAATCCTTCTGGAAAGCTGCCGGTCACCTTCCCCAAACGCCTGGAGGATACCAGCACCTACTTAAATTTCCCGGGAGAGTGCGGCCATCATGTCTACGGCGAAGGGATCTTCGTGGGATACCGCTACTATGAGAAGAAGAAAATCCAGCCTCTCTTCCCATTTGGACATGGGCTCAGCTACACCCATTTCACCTACTCGAATATGCGGGCGGAGAAAACGCGGTTCACCGACAGGGAGACGGTAACCATCTATCTGGATGTAACTAATACCGGAGCCGTGGAGGGCAAGGAGACGGTTCAGATCTATGTAACCGATGAGCATTCCCGGCTTCGCCGTCCGGAAAAGGAGCTGAAGGCATTCCAGAAGATCGAGCTAAAGCCGGGAGAGACAAAAACCATTTCCTTCACCCTTGGATACCGGGATTTTGCCTACTATGATCCGGAGGCGTCGGACTGGGTGGTGGAGGAAGGAAGCTTCCTTATCCAGGCGGCCGCCAGCGCCGGGGATGTGAGAGCCAGCGTGAAGGTGGAGGTGACCCAGGCCAGGAAGAAATTCCGCAAGCTCTATTTAGACAGCCAGCACACCGCTGTATTTGAACATCCAAAGGCGAAGGAGATGTATCTGAATTTCTTAGTGGAGAAGCAGGTGCTGAAGGCCGACCAGGTGGAGCGGATGGTTCCCCTGCTGAAGGGAAATTATATGGGGATTTATAATGTGGTAACCTCTCTGCTGGGAGGCGATGTGACTAAGGAGGAGATGCAGAAGGCGATCGATGAGATCAATGAGGCGTCCAGCTCCGGCTCTATAGAAACGTGTACCTTATAGAATAAAACAATAGCTTTTTCCGATTTCAAATCGTTATTACAGACTGTATTTTGTTTAGGGCAAAATATAGTCTGTCTTTTTTTGCATTCAAATGAGACAATTCCCATAAGAGAAAAATGGAAACAGAGGAGGAAACTTAGAAAATTATGGGAATAATCTATGGATATGTACGTGTCAGCACCAGGGAGCAAAATGAAAGCCGTCAGATGCTTGCCATGGGAAGGGCCCAGGTGCCGAGAGAAAATATTTTCGTCGACAAGCAGTCCGGAAAGGACTTCCAACGCCCGATGTACCGGGCGATGCTTCGAAAGCTGAGACCGGATGACGTGCTTTATATCAAGAGCATCGATCGGCTGGGGAGAGACTATGAGGAGGTGCTGGAGCAGTGGCGCGTCCTGACTAAGGAGAAAAAGGTGGATATCGTAGTGCTGGATATGCCCATCCTGGACACCCGGAGGGGAAAGGATCTGTTAGGGACGCTAATTGCAGATTTGGTGCTGGCGCTTTTAAGCTATGTGTCGGAAAATGAGCGGAGCAATATCCGCAGCCGCCAGAAGGAGGGCATCGAGGCGGCGAAGCTGCGGGGCGTACAGTTCGGCCGGCCGGAGAAGCCACTGCCGGAGAATTTCGGACAGATCCTTGACCGGTGGACCGGTAAGGAGATCTCCGCGGCAGAGGCGGCCAGCCTGTGTAATGTGACCAGGGCCACCTTTTACCGTAAGCTGAAGAAGATTGAGGAGTGACATCAGGACAGAAAGGGCTGCATCTCGTGCAGATGGACAAAATTTTTTTTGAACCTTTGTGCAGTTGAACAAGATATGACTACATTCGTCAAATTGATTGAAATATAAAGGGTGATTTGATATGATTTAGTAGTAATAGACAAATAATGACAGAAAAATTGGGAAAGATACGATTGATAGAGTATCTTTCTTTTATATATTTAAGAAGGCTTGAGCAGGCGCTGCCTCAGGGAGGGAAGAGCGGATGAGTGTGTATTTATCAGTGGCCCAGGCGCAGAATATTGTGTTTGAACTAATGGAAATCATACCTAAGGGAGTCAGTGTTACCGACGAGCACGGCAGCATTATCGCCAGCTCCAATGCTTCCCTGCTGGGAAAGAGGTCAAAGCTGGCTGCAGAGTGCATCGAGCAGGCCGGCCAGCTCCAGTGCTATAATGAGCGCCATTACAGCGGGAATCAGACCGCCACGCCGATTTTCTTTCGGAATATCTGTGTGGGCGCCATCCTGATGGCAGGGGATGTGGAGCGGATTAAGCGGATTACCTCCATCGCCAAAGCGGTGGGGGAGAATATTATCTGCCAGCCCTATTTTAACAGCGCGGAGCAGGCGGGCTATGTGATGTACTATGAATATATTTCCGAATGGCTGAATCATAAAGAGGAATATACCCTCTCCTTTATCCGCCGGGGAGTAAGGCTGGGGATCGATGTGACATTACCCTACTATGCAGTAGTGCTGGACGGCATCTGGAATCCGGTAAGCGCCCAAAAGGCGGTGGAGAAGATTTTAACCGGGCCCAATTACTACCTGTGCAGAAATAACAGCTGTCTGGTGCTGATCCTGCGGGAAGGAGATAATGAAGCGGTGCTGCGTCAGGTGATGGAGATTTTCCACGATGTAAAGATCGCCATCGGCAGTGTGGAGACAAGCTTGAACGCTTCCTTTGTGGTGGCTCAGAACGCCTTGTTTGCGGGGAAGCATCTCCACCCGGCTAATATACTTTATGATTACCGGGATTATGAGTTTATCTATGCCCTGTCCAGAATCCGGGATTTGAAAATTAACCAGGGGATGCTGGAGCTTTTGGAGCAGCCCCAGCACAGGGAGCTTCTGCAGACCTTAGAGCTGTATATTGAGGAGAGCGGTAATTCCCCAGAGGTGATCCGCAAGCTTTTTATCCATCGGAATACCTTAAAATACCGGCTGGACAAGATTCAGGAGCTGACAGGAAAGAATCCCAGAAGCTTCCAGGATTTATTTTATCTGTATGTGCAGTATGTGCTGTACCGGCTGACCAAGTAGGGAGGGAATCGGCTCTGCTGGAGCGGGCCTGAAAGGGCAGAGGCGAGATGGCACAGGAGCTTGCGAGACATGAAAGGAAAAGGAGGATGAAGATGAGGAAAAGAAGGATTGGAGCAGTGGTAGTAGCCGCGGTGGCTTTGTCGATGCTGCTGTGGGGCTGTAAGGAGAAAGCGCCGGAGGATACCCAGGGCCAGACCCAGGAGGCAGCGCAAAAAGCAGAGGAGGAGGAAAGTGAGCCAGAGGGAAAGGACCCGGACCGAACCATAAAAGTGGGCTTTGTTTTCAGCAACATTATCAGCACCGACGCCTGGGCCCAGACTTCAGAGAATGCCAGGCTGTATCTGGAGGAGAACTGTGAGAATATCCAGACCTTTAAGGTGGAAAATATCGCAGGCGGCGCAGACTGCGAGCGGGTGATGCGGGAGTATATAAACGATGGCTGTGAGATGATCGTGGGAACCTCCTTTGACTATATGGATTATATGCTGGCTCTGGCAGATGAATTTCCGGATATTGCCTTTATCAATGGCTCTGGCTATGAAACAAAGGACAATCTTTCCATCTATATTGCCAAGCTGGAGCAGGGGCGGTATCTCACCGGCATGCTGGCAGGAGAAATGACCCAGGTGGATAAGATCGGCTACTGTACCAGCATTCCCTTCCCGGATCCCATTAAGCAGCTGAATGGATTTGCAGCCGGGGTGGCGTCGGTGAATCCAGAGGCGGAGGTGGTGGCCCTCTGGTCTAATTCCTTTAATGACCCGACCACCGATGCCCTGTGTGCAAATACACTGATTGATCAGGGCTGTGATTTAATCTGCATCGACCTAAGCTCCTCGGCAGTGGCCCAGGTCTGTGAGGAGAGAGGGATTATGTTTATCGGAAGCTCTGTGGATATGCGGGAGTTTGCCCCTTCCCAGCAGCTGACTGCCAACTGCTGGACCTGGGGCCCATGGATGGCAAAGCAGGTGGAGGCGGTCCGAAATGGAACCTTCCAGGGGGAATGGTGTGAGCTGGATATCAATGACGGAGCCATCAGCCTGGCGGAATTCGGGGATCAGGTGCCTCAGAATGTGATAGATATGGTGGAAGAGCAGAGACAGAAGTTCATAGACGGGGACGAGGTATTCAAAGGCCCTATCTATGATAATACAGGAAAGCTTCGGGTTCCTGAGGGAGAAACCTTAACCGGGGAGGCGGCTAATAATATGCAGTGGTTCCTTCCAAATGTAATTGACAACTGGGCGGATAAGCCGACAGATTAGCCTGCCGGCGGCTGCATGCAAATATGAATGAGGATAAGGATGAGCACACAAGCAACTGTGGAGATGAAGGGAATCTGCAAGGAATTTCCGTCCACATTGGCCAATGACCAGGTGGATTTTACTGCGTATGCCGGCGAGATCCATGCGCTGTTAGGAGAGAACGGCGCGGGAAAAAGTACGCTGATGAATATATTAACCGGCGTCCTGGAACAGGATAAGGGGGAGATTTGGATTCGAAAAAAGCGGGTCTTTATGAAGTCCCCCAAGGATGCCCTGAGCCTGGGGATCGGCATGATTTATCAGCATTTTAAACTGGTGAAGCCTTTTACGGTAGCGGAAAATATTGTCCTGGGCATGGAAAACGTGCGGGTATTAAATAAGCGGGCCTTAGAAGCTCAGGTGCGGGAGCTGTCCCAGGAGTATAAAATCGATTTAAATCCCTTCTCCTTTATCTGGCAGCTTTCCATCGGGGAGCAGCAGAGGGTGGAAATCTTAAAGGTGCTGTACCGGAGGGCTGATATTTTAATTCTGGACGAGCCTACGGCAGTGCTGACGCCAGAGGAGGTAAAGGAATTATTCCAGACGCTGCGGAGCATGGCAAAAAAGGGGGGCACCATTATCTTTATCACCCACAAGATGCATGAGGTGATGGAGTTTGCGGACCGGATTACCGTCTTGCGGGACGGACGTCTCATCGGGACCATGAAGCGGGAGGAAACCAGTGAGCAGGAGCTGGCCCGGTTGATGGTGGGCAGGGAGATTTCCACGGGGCGGCGGAACCGGGAAAACACGGTGAAGAGCCAGGAGCAGTTAAGAGTGAAGGATCTCACTGTCCTGAATGACAAAAGGGTAAAGGCAGTGGACGGACTGAGCTTCCAGCTGTTTGCCGGAGAAATATTAGGAGTGGCCGGGGTTTCCGGAAATGGACAGAAGGAGCTGATGGAGGCTTTGGCTGGCCTGCGGCCCAGAGCCGGGGGGCAAATTTTTATGGGAGGCCAGGATATCTCCCGCGCCTCTCCAAGAGAGCGGATGGATCAGGGGATGGCTTTTATCCCGGAGGACCGGTATGGGTTTGCGCTGGTACCGTCTATGACGGTAATGGAAAATGCCAGCCTGAAATGCTACCGGGATTCCAGATTTAACCGAGGGGGAGTGCTGGACTATAGGGGGCTGGAGCAGCAGGCCCGGGAGTTTATAAAGGAGTTTGAGATCAAGGTGGGAGGCCCTAAAAGCCTGGTGCAGAGTATGTCCGGCGGCAATGCCCAGAAGCTGATCCTGGCCAGAGAGACTGCCAGGGAGCCGTCTGTGATTCTGGCCAGCTATCCGGTGCGGGGCCTAGATATCAAGGCCACCGAAAGCATCCACCAGATCCTGGTTAAGGAGAAGGCCAGGGGCGCGGGAGTGTTGCTGATATCTGAGGATTTGGATGAGATTTTCCAGCTCAGCGACCGGGTAGCGGTAATGTATGAGGGAAAGCTCATGGGAATCCTCCCCATAGGACAGGTGACATTGGATCAGATAGGCATGGCGATGGCAGGTGCGGCCAGGTTAGGCGGTGAGGATGATGGATAAGGAGAGAAGGGGAAGAGGAAGCCTGCGCCTTATCAGGCGTATGGATATCCCGGGGTGGCTGCGCCTGGCAGTACCGGCGGCTTCGATTGCCGGCGGCTTTCTCTTTTCTGCTATTTTTTTACTGGGGGCCGGGGAGTCCCCACTGGAGGTTTACGGGGTGATGCTTCAGGGCGCCTTTGGCTCCTCCTACGGGCTGGGGGAGACGGTGGTGAAAATGATACCCCTGATGCTGGTATCGGTGGGCGTCTCCTTTGCCTTTAAGATGCAGATATGGAATGCAGGGGGAGAGGGGCAGCTTCACATCGGGGCTGCGGCGGCCACCTTTATCATCCTGAATTTAAAGGGATATGACAGGAAAACCACGCTGACCGCCGCCTTCCTGGCCGCCTTCTTCTGCGCAGGGCTTTATGGCCTGATCCCGGCTGTGATGAAGGTGAAGTGGAATGTGAATGAGCTGATCACCTGCCTGATGCTGAATTACGTGGGGACGCTGCTGATCTCCTGGCTGATCCAGGGGCCATGGAAGGATCCGGCCGGCTTTGCCTTTCCCAGGACAGCGAAATTTCCGCGGGCAGGAGAAATGCCGGCCTTTTTCGGAACCAGAATCCACGCAGGAGTAGTAATGGGGCTTTTGGCAGCGCTGCTTCTCTGGTTTATCCTGACCAGGACGCGGTGGGGCTTTGAGATTCAGCTGATTGGGGCGAATCCGAAGGTGGCGGAATACGCCGGGATACCGGTAAAGCGGTATATTCTCGCAGTGATGTTTGTCAGCGCCGGGATCGCCGGCATTGCCGGCATGTCAGAGGTCTGCGGCATTACCCATCGGCTTCAGGCGAATTTTGCAGCCCAGGTGGGGCCCTCGGGCATGACCATAGCCTACCTGGCCCAATGCCATCCCCTGGGGGCTGTGCTGGTATCCTTTTTATTCGGCGCTCTTTTGGTGGGAGGAAATTCCATCCAGAAGCTGGGGCTTCCGGTCTCTACGGTGCAGATGATCCAGGGCTCTATCCTGTTTTTTGTAGCTGCGGGAACCATGTTTATGAACTACCAGATCCAGTGGAAGGGGGGATCAAGAGAATGATCCAGGTTATGATACTGGCGACCCTTACAGCGGCCGTGGCCCAAGGGACGCCGCTGCTTCTGACTGCCCTGGGGGAGATTATGACCCAGCGCTCCGGCGTGCTGAATCTGGGGCTGGAGGGCATGATGCTTATGGGGGCAGCCTCCTCCTTTATGGTTTTAGTGAATACCAACAGCCTGTTCCTGGCTGTGGTGGCAGGGGCGGTGTGCAGCGGGCTTTTGGCCCTGGTTCACGGCTTTTTGTCCATCACCTGCAGGGTACACCAGATTATCTGCGGGCTGGCGCTGAATATGTTTGCCGGGGGATTAAGCGGCTATCTGGGAAAGGATTATAATGGAATCCCGGCGCCTAAGGTGCTCCCCAGCTTCCGGATCCCTTTGCTGGCGGATATTCCCTATGTGGGAGAGATTTTCTTTTACCAGAATGGGCTGGTGTATTTATCCTATGGGCTGGTAATCGGGCTGACGTATTTGATCTTTCACACCCAGATAGGGCTTAAGCTGAGGGCCTGCGGGGAGAATCCGGCAGCCGCCTATTCCATGGGAATCAGTGTGAACCGGACCCGGTATATTTACGTGGTAATGGGGGGAATGCTGGCGGGAATCGGGGGCTCCTTTTTAATCTTAAGCACCGTTCCCAGCTGGGTGGAAAATATGACAGGAGGACGGGGCTGGATCGCCTTAGCCATCGTTACCTGTGCCATGTGGAAGCCGGCTGCAGCTATGGCTGCAGCCTACGTATTCGGCGGGGTGGAGGCTTTAGGCTATCAGCTGCAGGCGGTGAGTGTGAATGTATCGCCGGTGCTGCTTAAGATGCTGCCCTATCTGGCGACGATCCTGGTGCTGGCAGCAGTTTCCATAGGGAATCAGGATAAGGGAGCCGCAGGGCCGGAGGCCATGACCACGCCCTTTATACCAGAAGATAATTAGGAGGAGCCAGGATCCATGGAGGGATGGAAGGAACAGAGCATAGGAGAGGAATTTATAAAAAATTGGTATCGTCTGATGGATGGCAAGGCGCCGATAGAGGCGCTCCTTTCCCTTACAGCGGGGGAGGCGCTACAGGTGGATTTCCCGGGAAATCCGCTGGACCTAGCTGGATTTGCCGCCTGGTATCAAGGCCAGTGCCAGAAATTTACCGGACAGCACATCCTGCATTCTGTAAAAACAGAGAGGAAGAATGGGGAGCTGGTAATCTTTGGGGAGGTTACCTGGAGGGCAATGGACAGCGATGGGAAGGAGATCGCGCTTTTCCCAAATGTGACCCTGCGTCTCAGGGAGGAGGATGGCCTCAAGGTATATTACTACGGGTGCAGGGATCGGGAGGAGCCCAGTAACAGCGCTACAGGGTGTAAGGGATTATAAAATTTGCGGGAGAGAATGGATATGGAAAAGAAGAAATTTGACGGCAGTATCAGTGAGATTATGGTGGCTTATGATCCGGATGGGCGGCTGGACTTTGAACCGGTGCGCAGGATGGTGGAATTTCAGGTGAAGAGCCACATCGACGGCCTGTTTATGGGGGGGCTTTCAACCCAGACCTACCTTCTTTCTGTTCCGGAGAAACGGCAGGTGGGGGAGGAGCTGATGAAGGCAGCGGCTGGCAGAGTTCCGGTGATGATGAATGTGATGGAGGATTCCATAGCCGATGCTAAGGCGCTGGTCCAGGCATATATGGATATGGGGGTGGACGGGGTGTGCATTTCCCAGCCCTCGGTATTCCCCTACACGGAGCAGGCCCTGTATGAATTTTTCCATGAGGTGCTCCCGAGAGAGTACCCTGCCTACCTCTACAATGTGCCCCAGACAGGGAACACCTTATCCCCCAGGCTGACAGCCAGGATAGCCAATGATCACCCAAATGTGCTGGGCTATAAGGACAGCACCCAGAATATTTCTGCCCTTCAGGAGCTGATGAGCATGGTGGAGAAGGAGGATTTCCAATACATATCCGGCAGCGACGCCATGACGCTTCCTATGATGGCCGTGGGAGGCGCGGGGGTTATCTCCGCAGTATCCGTGCCATTCCCCAAGGTGGTGCTAAACATTACAGAGGCATTCTTCCGGGGAGATATGGAGGGGGCCATGGAGGCCAACCGCTTCTGCATGAAGGTGCGCCGGCTGCTAAAGACGGCCACGGATATGAATGGATATTACTATGCCTGTGAGCTTCTGGGAATGCCCTTCCCCGGGAGGAGGCTGCCCAGGCATATGACAACCATCACCCAGGAACAGAAAACGGTGATCCGGGAAGGACTTCTGGAGATGGGGTTAATACATTAGGAGGAACAGGGATGGATGGATCGGTGGTGGTGCTGGGAAGCTGCAGCGTGTGCCATGTATTTGCCGCAGCAGAGCTTCCGGTGAAGGGGGAGACAGTCATAGGAAGTGATTACCACATTGTGGTAGGAGGAAAGGGCTCTGGCCAGGGGATAGTGGCCTGCCGCCTGGGAAGCGATGTGCACATGCTCCAGCGTCTGGGAAATGACAGCTACGGGAGAGAGCAGAAGGAGCTGTACGCAAAAATGGGGATGAGCACGGAGTTTGTCTATCTGGATGACACAGCACCCACTGGCAGCGGAGGGATATTCCTGGACGCTCATGGACAGAATCAGATCATCATTGTCCCCGGAGCCAATGGGAAGGTGAGCCGCCAGGATGTAGACCAGCTGAAACCAGTGCTGAGAAAGGCAAAGCTTCTGGGAGCCCAGCTTGAGGTGCCGGTGGAGACAGTAGATTATGCCATCCGCCTGGCCCACCAGACGGGCGTTCGCACCCTCCTGGATCCTGCGCCGGCAGCGCCGCTGCCCAAGGATCTGTACCCCTGCATCTCCATCATTAAGCCGAATGAATGCGAGGCCGGGGAGCTGACCGGGATTTCGGTGGAGGATGCAGAGTCCGCCTTCCGGGCGGGGGAATGGCTTTTGGAGCAGGGGGTAAAGGAGGCGGCAGTGATCACCCTTGGGGAGCAGGGGGCTGTGCTGGTGACCAGGGAAGCCAGACAGTATGTCCCTGGCATCCAGGTGCCGGTGGTGGATACCGGGGGAGCAGGGGACACCTTTGCCGGCGGCTTACTGGCGGCCTTAAGCAGGGACTGGCCTTTAGAAAAGGCGGTACGCTATGCCCAGTGCGCCTCAGCGCTCTGTGTGACCCGCAATGGATCCTATGCCTTAACCCGGCGGGATGAGGTGGATGGATTGTTTTGCCGTGTGTATGGTGAGGCGGCCATTTGAAACAGCAGCTAGTGTCTTGGCCGAATATAATCCAGACAAGACGCTAGCTTTATCATAATATCTTCTGAGTGTACCGTACCGTTCATTTTCAGCAAAATGATGCAGCAGATGGAAATTCAGGCAAGTCATTTAGGAAAATGTGAACGGTACGGTACACTAATATATTACGATTCATCATTAATGGTGATGATATTACGCAGTTGAATATTATGATGAACAAAATTTTCATCTGCCGAATTATACAACATTTCTTTGACGCTTTGCGGCATTCCAAATCCCATCTGTGCTACTCTATCAGACATAGTCATTCCGCAATGGGCAGGATATTTGGCATTGTGAATCATAAGTGCATGACCAGGCGTAAAGGATGGCACACCAGTTGTGCAGAGGCGGCCATTGCTCATGCCAGCATTGCCGCCATAAAATACTAAGTCCGGTTTAACAATGCTGCCAGGTCCAGGGCCAATCCTATTATCAAATATTACAGGAAGCGTTCGATTGATACTCCTCCATTAATTTCTGACGAAAATCTTCCTCGGTCAATGCTCTTTTCAGCTCCTCGATACGGTTTTGCGAGGATAAATACTGATATAATTGATTGAGCCTGTCCTCGCCAATCCGAATTCCACGCGCCTCTCCGGTTTTCTCGCCGATCTGAATTCCACGCGCCTCCCCAGCTTTCTCGCCGATCTGAATTCCACGCGCCTCCCCAGCTTTCTCGCCGATTTCAATTCCACATGCTTTTCCATCGAAAAAGCCGCTCTGGTATGTGTTTTCTAGATGTAATGCTTCGTCATATTCCGTCAGGATCATCGCCTTCACCTCCCCCTGATGTCGGGTTAAAAATTCAGTTAAAATTCCCTCTTTAAGACACACCGCGATCCCCTGATCAATGGCTCCCTCCAGAGTCAGGCCGTTTGCCAATCCCTTCCGTATCTGGTCAATCAGGAAGGCATACTCATACAACCTCCTGCATTGGGTCATCAGCCCTTTATTATGCCCCCAGTTAATGTTGAACACCGTGGCGACACATTCCAGACAGGGCTTTTCATCCGTATGATTCGATTTTTTGATGAAAGAATCCGACAACCGCAGTTCCAGCTGTTCTGGTTCTTCCTTCGTGCCGTTATAAAAAACAAGATATCGGGGCTCTGGCAGCGGTATCCGGATCTTGGAGTATACATCCAACTTTCGGGAAGCCACATATCCTGAGTACATCCGAGAAAAGTAGGCCAGGCCCCGAAGAGGCATGTTTGGATTCCAGGTAGACTGGGCTTCGTAGAGATTCAGTACGGAATCCACCAGAAAGGATAAGTCATTCTTCATTCCCATGTAGAGAACATTATCTAAAGTAGTAATCTCCAGCTCCTCCGGGTTTTCATAATGGGATTGATTTACCGCATTATATAAGCTGAGAAGATCCTGCTTATCCTGGAAAATCATTCGGAACAGGCGGTCCTTGTACTTTTGGTTTCCTTTCGTCTCCAGAAGAGCTGAGGCTGTTTTTTTCTTTTGGGCCGTTTGACGCTTTCCAGTTCAGCGGGCAGCTGAAGAATGGTTACCAGTCTTGTTTTCTTTTGTTTGTTTGCTTGCCATAGGATTCGGTGTCTCCTTTCATTTTACTACAATTTTTTACCTTTCGCAAATTTCTTTTTTGCGGTGTATAAGCAGGGGATCTTTTATGGCGAATGGCAGATTCAGGGCCATAGGATTTATCCACGCAGAATGCATGAATACCAGATATTTCCATTATAGCAAAGTGGGGCAGAGAAGTCAAGGGATTTGGACTGTGGCAGCCATGAAAACTGTGAACAGTAGCTGAAAAAGTAATGCAAAGCAAAACAGGACGATTACAAACGCCAGTGAGTGTATTGTAAACCGATCTGTTTTTTTGTATAATTGAGATGCAGCAGGAAACAAGAAAGAGTCTCTTCGAACAAACTGCAGAACAGGAGAACCGATCTATGAACATCGCATTGATTTTATCCGGCGGCACCGGCGCCAGGCTGGGGGCGGATATTCCAAAGCAATATATCGAGGTGGGCAAAAGGCCCATTATTTCTTACTGTATTGAAACCCTGTCAGCCCATCCCATGGTTGGAGGGATCCAGATCGTGGCGGATCCCGCCTGGCAGGACGAGCTTCGGGGCTGGTTAGCCAGATGGGACACAAGGGGAAAGTGGCGAGGCTTCTCAGGGCCGGGAAAAAACCGCCAGCTCTCCATACTTAACGGTCTGGAGGATATCCGGCGCTATGCAGATGACCGGGACTATGTGTTTATCCATGACGCGGCCAGGCCTCTCCTTTCACCGCAGCAGATCACGGACTGCCTCCAGGGGGTTGCAGGCCATGACGGCCTGATGCCGGTGCTTCCCATGAAGGACACAGTCTATGCCAGCAAGGACGGGAAACGGGTTACTTCCCTTTTAAACCGCAGTGAGATCTACGCCGGGCAGGCGCCGGAGGTGTTCTGTCTGGGAACGTATTATATGGCGAACTGCCAGCTCCTTCCGGAGAAAATATTAACCATCAATGGATCCGCAGAGCCGGCGGTGATGGCCGGCCTGGACGTGGTGATGATTCCGGGGGATGAGAGAAATTATAAGATTACCACCAGGAATGATCTGGAGAAATTTCGGGAGAGGATGGAGAGGGGAGCAGTTTAAACCATCGCTGGTTAACCTGAATTACCCCTTCCCCGGCCAGCTTGCGGATGATGACGGAGAGGCCGCTTCGATCCACCTCAAGATAATCTGCCAGCTCCTGGCGGCTGTAGGGGATTTGGAAGGAATTGCTGCGGTTTTTTTGGGCCTCCAGCATCAGATAAGCAAGGAGCTTTTCTCTTGTAGTGCGCTTCGAGGTGATGGCCAGCTTTTGGTGAAAGGCCAGGTTTTTTCCAGCCATTACCTTCAGCAGGTTTATGATCAGCTGCTGGTGAAACCCGCATGCACTGCTGCAGGAATGGGTGATTTTCATACAGTCAATCAGCATCACCTCCACAGCCTCAGAGGCAATCACGCTGACCGGGACCGCTAAAACCTCGGCACAGGCAAAGGACTCGCCAAATAGCTCCGACGGCCCAAGCCCTGCGACGATGTTCCGGTTCCCGAAATAATCGTCCCGTATGATCTGGACATGTCCGGAGAGGACAATTCCCACATACCTGGCAGGCTCCCCCTCGGAGAGAATGGTTTCCTTTTTATGGAAGGAAGAGACCTTCGCACCAAGGCAGCTCAGGACAGAAGACAGATCTTGAACCGAGATTTCATGAAACAGCGGGCATGCCCGCAGAATATCAAAATAGCTTTCCATAAAATTTTCTCCTGTTGAAAATTCAACATACATTTTGATGGGATTGTATTATACTGACACAGAAAAGTCAAGGGCTGACGCGGGCTCTATGACTGGGAGAGAAAGCCGCGTTATGGTTCACAGGCAGTATCCCGCGAGACGCTCGACGCTAAAATGGACAGAATGTCTATTTTATGTGCATTTTGCTTCTGTAAACGGCAAGAACGTGAACAGTAACAAAGCCACAGGAAGCCTGAGGATAGTCAAAGAAGGAAAAACAGGAGGATTTATCATGATACGGAAAATCATAAAGATTAACGAGGAACTGTGTAATGGCTGCGGAGCTTGTGCCGCTGCCTGCCATGAGGGAGCCATCGAGATGAAGGACGGCAAGGCGCGTCTCGCCAGAGAGGATTACTGCGATGGGCTGGGGGACTGTCTGCCTTCCTGTCCCACCGGCGCCATTACCTTTGAGGAGAGAGAGGCGCCGGCTTATGACGAGGGGGCAGTCCTTGCGGCAAAGAAGCAGTCCCCTTCCCGCGGGCCGGTTCACGGCTGCCCCGGCTCCAGAGCTGGGGCAATCCGGCATGAGGCAGAGCCTGCCTTACAGGAAGCAGCCCCTTATGCAAGCCAGCTCTCCCAGTGGCCGGTGCAGATCAAGCTGGTGCCGGTAAACGCCCCGTATTTCAATGGAGCCAGGCTGCTGATCGCCGCGGACTGCACCGCCTATGCTTATGGCAGCTTCCACAAGGACTTTATCCGGGGACATATCACCCTTATCGGCTGCCCGAAGCTGGATGAGGGGGATTACGCGGAAAAGCTGACGGAGATTATCGCAAAGAATGACATCAAGAGCGTGTCCGTGGTCCGGATGGAGGTGCCCTGCTGCGGTGGGATTGAGAATGCAGTCAAGGGGGCCCTAAAGGCCAGCGGAAAGTTTATTCCCTGGAACGTGGTTACGATCACTGCGGACGGAAGGATCCTGGATTAATAAGGAGGTGAGAATAAAAAAGGCAGACGCTTTTTTAGGGCGACTGCCTTTTTGGCGTGCTTATGCAGGGGTTACCGGTAGATTTTCTTATGCTCGTACAGCGGCTCGGAGGTCAGCTGAACGCCCAGCTTTTTAAAGACGCTGATATCCACCTGGGAAAGCATCACGGAAGTATGTACCTGGCTTCCGGATAATTTTGGAAGCTGGGCCAGGGCCATTTCGGCCACCGGGTCGGTCGCGGCGCTGACGGAGAGGGCGATTAAGACCTCATCGGTGTGCAGCCGGGGATTCCGGCTCCCTAAGTACCGGGTTTTCAGGGTCTGAATGGGCTCGATGGCAGCAGGAGAAATGAGATGAACATTATGGTCAATCCCTGCGCAGACCTTAACCGCATTCAGCAGCAATGCGGCAGAGGCCCCCAGAAGAGGGGTGGTTTTCCCGGTGACAATGCGCCCGTCATTCAGCTCCATGGCTGCGGTGGGGGCCTGCTTGGCGGCAGCTAAGGTATTACATACGCCGACCACCTGGCGGATGACAGGGGAAATATTATCCTTTTTCATCAGAAGCTCGATTTTATATACCTCTTCCTGGGAGCCCTCCTCTGTGGCCAGACGGTTTAGGGCCTGGTAATAGCGGCGGATGATCTCCTGATTCGAGGCTTCCCGGCAGGCCTCATCATCTACGATGCAGAAGCCGGCCATATTGACCCCCATGTCTGTGGGGGATTGATAAGGACTTTTTCCGTAAATGCCCTCGAAAATAGCATTTAACACCGGGAAGATCTCCACATCCCGGTTGTAGTTGACCGTGGTTTCCCCGTAGGCCTCCAGATGGAAGGGGTCGATCATGTTCACATCATTTAAATCCGCGGTAGCCGCTTCATAGGCCATATTGACCGGATGCTTTAAGGGCAGGTTCCAAATGGGGAAGGTCTCAAACTTAGCATAGCCCGCCTTCACCCCCCGCTTATTTTCATGGTAGAGCTGGGAGAGGCAGGTGGCCATCTTTCCGCTTCCCGGGCCGGGGGCGGTGATGATCACTAAGGGGCGGGAGGTTTCGATGTAGTCATTCTTTCCGTATCCCTCATCGCTGACGATCCGGGACACATTACCAGGGTATCCCTCGATGATGTAATGGCGGTAGACCCGGATCCCCATATGCTCCAGCTTAGTGCAGAACTGGCCGGCGCCGGTCTGGCCGGAATACTGGGTGATCACCACACTTCCCACAAACAGGCCGGCATCCCTGAATTCCTGGATCAGCCGGAGCACATCCATATCATAGGTGATGCCTAAGTCATGGCGCACCTTATTTTTCTCGATATCCTCAGCGCTGATGGCGATTACCAGCTCCGCCTGGTCGGCCAGCTGGAGAAGCATCCGGAGCTTGCTGTCCGGAGCAAAGCCGGGCAAAACTCTGGAAGCGTGAAAATCGTCAAAAAGCTTCCCGCCGAATTCCAGGTAAAGCTTATCGCCGAACTTGCCGATGCGTTCCCGAATCTTTTGTGACTGAAGAGAGAGATATTTTTCATTATCAAATCCTATTTTCATACGTTCCTCCATGGTATGAGCCAATGGGGCAGCTTCCCGCAGTGCTGTGCATCGCAAAGCATGCTGCCGGGCACAGCCCCACAGGGGTGTGAACCGAAACGCAGTGGCTGCCTTTGGCTGATATATTTTATTGTCCATGATCTGGCGGGAAATGTCAAGCTTCATCTGAAACGCTTTTTCAGAACTGGTTACGGTTCACAGCCAATGTCATTCGCTTTACAAAAGTATGCGTGTTTATTCAAAGGAAATAATTTTGCTATTTAACTGAGTCTTTGTGATCGCGAAAGTCTAGTGTGTCGCTGGCTGAGTGGGTGTCGCAGCCCGTTAGGATTCGCTGGCTGAGTGGGTATCGCAACCCATTAGGATTCGCTGGCCAAGTACGTGCCGTAACCCATTAGGATTCGTCAGCCGAGTGTACGCCGTTACCCGTTGGGGAATCCAAGCTTTCGGGGTATGGGTGCAGGCGCATATTCGCCGGGAAGCTACGCGCCCCAGCCGCCGTGTCCCAACGTCACCACGCTCTCGCTCCGCCGAAAGCGTAACGGACGCATAAGGTCCGTGGAAGACCGGACCTAAGCGCCGACGGTTTCGGAGGGGATTCCTTATGGGACCCGCCTGCTGGGGCGCTGTGT
>CATOJE010000058.1 GCA_951800145.1 uncultured Lachnospiraceae bacterium
AAAAAGTCTTTGCTGAATGGATTGATAACGGTCATACTGATTTTAACGATGAAAACACCATCATTCTGCGTGTGGAATTAACAGATGGCCTGTTGCTCTGGCATGGTACAAGATATGAGTTTTAAATTTTTGAATTTCCTACTGTGTTAGGTCAAGTATTATTATAGCTTATCCTAACCGTTTGCAGATAGGCTGTTTAAGGAGGTTCCATGAAAGGATTTAACCGGAAAAATGAATTATTTTCCCTTTGTGGGTTGAATTGCGGGCTTTGCCCCATGTTTTTGAATAAAAACTATCCCGGCTGCGGTGTTTTGTTGCTGGATTACTGCAGGATGCAGCGGCAACGAAAAATATTGACTTAAAGCTACACAAGAAAAAGAGATAATGTATTTGAATTGTGCCAAAGCCGGGTCAAAATCATGTTCCTTTTGCATGTTCAGATTGACTAAATTTTTAAAAAGTGTTATTATATTTTCATAAATGCAGAAAATATGAGTAATTATAATAACAAAGAAAGGAGGCCATATGAACAATATAGGATACAGGAACTTATTGATTCAGTATATCGACAGGCAGGAGCCAGATCAGCCAATCCTGACAGCTCAGATCACACAGTATGTTGCAAGAGAAACCGGCCTGGATGAAGCAGAAGTGAAAAAAGCAGTTAATGTAAATATGGCCAGGCTGGAAAAAGCGGATCGGATTATCCGGATAGAGAAAGGGGTCTACTGCAAAAAAATTAAAACAGCATTTGGATATTATACACCCAACAAGGAAACTTTATTCTGCCGGCAGCTGCTGTATGATGAGGATGATGTAATCGGATACGAAACAGGTTTGTCCGTGCTGAACCGTCTGGGCCTGGTGTCTCAGATACCCAAAAGGAAATGCATAGCGACAAACCGGTACACCAAAAGAGTACCTGCTGGTATGCAGGTTGAGATAAAAAGACCTTCTGTAAATGTAAACCGCTCCAATTACCGCTATCTTCAGATTCTGGATGTGATAAGAGATCTGGACCGTGCCCCGGTGGATGCTGCAAAGCCAGAAGAACTGTTAAAAGGAACAGTAAAAACATTAGAGCTTGACACAGATGTCCTGATCTATATGGCAAGGAAATTTTATAATCCTAGGATACTGATTAAAACAATCGATATTATGCTGGGAGGGCTTTATGAAACTGCACAGGGATAAATTTTCGTTTTTAAATATCATTGGGCTTATTCATGGCATCACTGGAATAAGAGAAGACATACTGGAAAAAGACTACTATGTTACACTTCTTTTAAAGGAGTTATCGGAAAAACAGGAAATCCTTCCTGCATATTTCAAAGGAGGAACGGCTTTATATAAGGCTCAGAAAAGTATCCGCCGTTTCTCTGAGGACATTGATCTGACGATATGTATTGATAACTGCAGCGGGAGCCAGGCAAAAAAGCGTCTGGAAACCGCGACTAAAAAATACCTCTCGTTGCCCAGGACCTCCAGAAAGGAACTGGAAGATGACAGAAAAGGAAGCATTACAGCGGTCTATGATTACACACCGGCAGTAACAGTAGATACCAATGACCCTCTCCAGAGGTTTGGTTATGTCAAAGTGGAAGGGACTTCATTTACTGTAAGCGAACCCTTTTCCACTCTGGAAATTGAACCCGTCCTATACACATGTGCCACAGAAGAACAGAGAGCTATCCTGCGGGAACAATTTGAGGTAATGCCGTTCCCGGTAAAAACGATCCGTCTGGAGAGGATATTTGCGGATAAAATATTTGCGGCTGAATTTTATTATGAGCGTGAAATGTATTTTGATGTTGCAAAGCATATTTATGATGTGGGAGTTATGCTGGATCTGCAGCCGATTCAGGATATGATTGGGAATCCAGGGCTGTTTCTTGAAATGTCAGAATATAAGAGACTGGAAGAAACACGGAGGACGGGCAGCGACCTGGCAGACAGGAAATTCTCTGATTTTAAGATATTCAGTGGTATGTCTGGTAATACAGCTCTCAAAGGCGCTTATCAGAATATGCAGAAAAATTATGTCTTTTCGGAAAAAGATTTACTTCCATTTGAATTTGTCACAAACCAGTGGAAAAAGCTGCAAGACATTTTAAGTGACATTATATCTATTTTACGTTAGTTGATTTTAAACCTGTTTGTTGCGCTTTCGTATCAAGAAAAAGATGTAGAGGAATGGCTATGTAAAGAGATAAAAGTATGGATCCACAACATTTAAAAGAGTTGTAGCTCCATATGTTTTATATCATATCTGCAAGAAATATCACAGATTTTGCGGGATGATCCGGGTAATGATCCCCACAGCCACGCCCCGTTCTTCATCAATCCGGGTGACGGCAAAGCTCACATCATTCCTATCCTGGGTAGGAAAAAATGATGGATGTAACAGAATATCTCCCAACTGCAGGGTAAAAAGATAAAAGAACAAACGTTTGTTTTCTTCTGTACTTTTGAAACTGTTTATGGTATACTGTAAGGCAGCGTCCGAATTGCTTTTCATGCGTTTTGTTCCTGTTTTTCCATATGGAATTACAGAGGTACACTGAGCTGCAAAAACAGCAAATTGTGAACGGGATTCGTCGTGGGCCTGTTTTTCCCTGATTTGAGTAAAAGCCACGACGAAAATAAAATGTTCCACGACGAATTTTTGTCCGATACGCGTCTTTTTTTACTATATCTTATTGAATATAAGCAGTTCAATAAGCATAAATTTTGGAGGTGGCTTTTGTGCAAAGTGAACAAAAAATCTTTCAACTCCACTCGGAATACCAGCCCACTGGCGACCAGCCGCAGGCAATAGAAGCCTTGGTCAAGGGGTTCCGGGAAGGCAATCAATTCCAGACTTTACTAGGGGTAACTGGAAGCGGAAAGACATTTACCATGGCAAACGTGATCCAGCAGCTTAATAAGCCCACTTTGGTAATAGCGCACAATAAGACCCTTGCTGCACAGTTGTATGGCGAGTTCAAGGAATTTTTCCCTGAGAACGCGGTAGAATACTTTGTCTCCTATTACGACTACTACCAACCCGAAGCCTACGTCCCCTCTACGGACACCTACATTGAGAAGGATTCCGCCATCAATGATGAGATCGACAAGCTGCGCCATTCGGCCACAGCGGCCCTTTCAGAGCGCAGTGATGTGATTATCGTGGCTTCCGTGTCCTGCATCTACGGCCTGGGTTCCCCCATCGACTACAAGGAGATGGTGATTTCCCTCCGGCCAGGGATGGTGAAGGATCGGGATGAGGTGATTCGTAAGCTGGTGGATATTCAGTATACCAGGAATGACATGGATTTCCACCGGGGAACCTTCCGGGTCCGGGGAGATATCCTGGAGGTTTTCCCAGCCTACTCTGGGGGGGATGCTTACCGGATTGAGTTTTTCGGCGATGAGGTGGAGCGGATTACGGAGATTGACACGGTGACTGGGGAGGGCAAGGCGCTTCTGGGGCATGTGGCCATCTTCCCGGCTTCCCACTATGTGGTGCCCAAGGATAAGATGATGGCAGCCACAGAGAATATTTTAGAGGAGATGAAGGAGCAGGTGGCTTTCTTTAAGAGCGAGGACAAGCTTTTAGAGGCCCAGCGGATCGCGGAGCGGACGAATTTTGACGTGGAGATGATGCGGGAGACGGGCTTCTGCTCCGGCATAGAGAACTACTCCAGACATTTGGTGGGCTCTAAGCCAGGGGAGCCGCCCTGTACGCTGATTGATTATTTTCCCGATGACTTTTTGATTATTATTGATGAGTCCCACATTACCCTGCCTCAGGTTCGGGGAATGTTTGCAGGGGATCGATCACGGAAGACTACTCTGGTGAACTATGGCTTTCGTCTGCCCTCTGCCCTGGATAACCGGCCGCTGAATTTCCAGGAGTTTGAGGGCAAGATCGACCAGATGCTTTTCGTGTCGGCAACTCCGTCGGTGTATGAGGAGGAGCATGAGCTGCTGCGGACGGAGCAGATTATCCGGCCTACCGGGCTGTTAGACCCGGAGATTTCTGTCCGCCCGGTGGAGGGACAGATCGACGATCTGATCTCCGAGGTAAATAAAGAGGTGGAGAATCACCATAAAGTGCTGATCACTACGCTGACCAAGCGGATGGCGGAGGATTTGACTGATTATATGCGGGAAGTGGGGATACGGGTGAAGTATCTTCACTCAGACATCGATACCCTGGAGCGGGCTGAGATTATCCGGGACATGCGGATGGATGTGTTCGATGTGCTGGTGGGAATTAACCTTCTGCGGGAGGGCTTAGATATCCCGGAGATCACCCTGGTGGCTATCCTGGACGCGGACAAGGAGGGCTTTCTCCGCTCAGAGACCTCGCTGATTCAGACCATCGGCCGGGCGGCCAGGAATTCGGAGGGCCATGTGATCATGTATGCGGAAGGAATCACTGATTCCATGGAGCGGGCCATCCAGGAGACCAACCGCCGCCGTGCCATCCAGCAGCGCTATAATGAAGAGCACGGGATCACGCCCACCACTATCAAGAAGGCGGTCCGGGAGCTGATCGCTATCTCCAAGGCAGCGGACACCAGAAGTCAGGAATTCTCCAAGGATCCGGAGTCCATGGACCGCCAGGAACTGGAGCGCCTGGTAAAGGAGCTGACCAAGAAGATGCGCCAGGCAGCGGCAGAGCTGAACTTCGAGGAAGCAGCAAAGCTCCGGGACAGGATGGTAGAGGTGAAGAAGATGCTTTTGGATTTAGAGGAGTGACTCTGGGGGTGATTATAAATATCCATTCCACCAGATGCGAACAGCAATGCTTTAGTAATTGACAATTAGTCTTAATAAGCTTACAATGGTACTGCTTAAAAGCATCCCATTCCAGCCTTTACCCAGGGGACGGGAGCGGTTCCCATCCCCTGTAACCCTTGGGGGAGTGGGCCGGGACTCGGGAGGGGATGCATGGAATCAGGGAAGGAAGCAGAACAGATCATGAAGTTAAATGAGTGCGAAAAAGGCAGGACATATTTTGTGAAGCGGGTTCTGGTGGCAGAGGCCATGGGCCGCAGGCTGGAGGCGCTGGGTGTGAATGAGAGGACGCGGATTTCTATATTAAATAAAAAGGGCAGCGGTTCTGTGATCATTAAGGTGCGGGGGACCCGGCTGGCCCTGGGGAGGCAAATCGCGGAGCGGATCGAGGCAGAGGAGGAAGAGCTATGAACGGAAAGGAACAGCCTATCCGGGTTGGTTTTGTGGGAAATCCAAACTGTGGAAAGACCACATTGTTTAATGCCTTTACCGGGGCTAAGCTGAAGGTGGCTAACTGGCCCGGGGTGACAGTAGAGCGGGTGGAGGGGGAGACCAGCTATAAGGGACGGCCCATCAAGGTGATCGACCTTCCCGGGATCTACAGCTTAAGCTCCTATACCATCGAGGAGAAGGTCACCAGGAAGTGCATCGAGGAGAAGGAAGTGGATGTGATCATTAATGTGGTGGATGCTTCTTCCTTAGAGCGGAATCTTTATCTGACCCTGCAGCTTTTGGAGCTGAAGCGACCGGTGATTCTGGCCTTGAATATGATGGACATCATCGAGGAGCGGGGGATGGAGATCGACCTTCACCGCCTGCCGGAGATGCTGGGGAGGATTCCCGTGGTGCCGGTTTCCGCCAGGCGGCGGACCGGACTGGATGTGCTGATGCATGCGGTGGTGCACCACTATGAGGAGGAGCCCCACGGGGTGGTGATGTGCTACAGCGCGGGGCTGGAGGAGAAGATCGGCCAGGTGGAGCAGGTGCTTCGGGAGAGCTATGGGGAGATGGATAACCTGCGCTGGCATGCAGTCAAGCTTCTGGAATATGACGAGGTGGTGGCGGAGGATCACCCGGTGGATGTGGACCGGATTGCAGATAAAAACTACAGCAAGCAGATCATTAATGAAAAGTATGACTACATCGAGGAGATTATTGAGGAATGCCTCTTTCATAAGGAAGCGAAATCTGCCTGGACGGATCGGGTGGATGAATACCTTTGCCATCCCATCTGGGGGATCCCGATTTTTCTGGGAATTATGGCCATGGTCTTTTTCCTCACCTTCACGGTGGGGGATTTCCTGAAGGGGTACTTTGAGGAGGGGCTGGACTGGTTTTCTGCCGGGGCCAGGCTGGTGCTGGGGAATATCCATGCCGCTTCCTGGATCACCTCCCTGATTGTGGACGGGATTATCGCAGGCGTGGGGGGAATCCTCACCTTTCTGCCCAATATCTTCATCCTTTTTTTGGCCCTGGCCTTTTTAGAGGACAGCGGGTATATGTCCAGGGTGGCTTATGTGATGAATGAAACCATGGGGATGGTAGGCCTGTCCGGCCGGGCATTTCTTCCTATGCTTCTGGGCTTTGGCTGCACAGTTCCGGCGGTGATGGCCACCAGGGCCCTGGAAAGCCCCAGGGATCGGCGGAAGACGATTTTGATTACGCCTTTTATGTCCTGCTCTGCCAGGCTGCCTATCTATGTCCTGTTTGCGGATCTCTTTTTCCCAAGGCATGCTCTCTTTGTGGCTTATTCTCTGTATGTGATCGGCCTGATTACCGGGATTTTGATTGCCTTTGTGATCCACCGGGTGAACAAAGCCTCAGAGGATAATGGGCTTTTAATCGAGCTGCCTGAGTACAAGACGCCTAATGCCAGAACCGTGGCCATCTATGTGTGGGATAAGGTGAAGGACTATCTGACCAAGGCAGGTACGACGATTTTTATCGCCTCGATTGTGCTTTGGTTCGTGCTGAATATAGGGCCCAGAGGCTTTGTATCCGATGTTTCCGCAAGCTTTGCTGCGATGTTCGGGCGGCTTTTAGCGCCGTTTCTGGCCCCGGCCGGCCTGGGGCAGTGGCAGACTGCAGTGGCCCTGATCTCCGGGCTGTCGGCAAAGGAAGTGGTGGTTTCCAGCTTCTCCGTGCTTTACGGGATCGGCAACATTAATTCGCCCCAGGGGATGGCCACGCTGATGCAGAGCCTGTCGGCAGTAGGCTTTGGCGGGGTGAATGCCTACGCTCTGATGATCTTCTGCCTGATGTATACCCCCTGTGTGGCGGCCATCGGCACCATACGGAGGGAGACCGCTTCCTTAAGGTTTACTTTTGGGCTTGTCCTGTTTCAGCTGGCAGTGGCCTGGGGTGCCTCGGTACTGGTATATCAGGCAGGCAGTCTGCTGACAGCGCTGCTTCGGTAGTATTTCACATGGATGGTAATCAGGATGACAAGAGAAAAGCGATTAGTGGAAACAGCCGCTCTGGCAGGGGAAATTATGCTGGTCAGCGGAGCGGAAATATACCGGGTGGAGACCACCATTCAGCATATCCTGGATCTGGCAGAGGGAAAACAGGGGCAGAATGTGGTACTCAGCACCGGGATTTACTTAAGCCTGGATGATCCGGACGGAGAAGCCATAACCGTGGTGCGCCGGGTGTCGGACCGCTCCACCAATCTGAACCGGATCGATCTGGCCAATCAAGTGTCCCGGGAGCTTTGCACTGGAAGGATCAGCCTTCAGGAGGCCTATGACCAGCTGAAGGCCATTCAGAAGAAGGTGATTTATTCCTCCAGAGCCACCTTTCTGGGATATGTGGGAACCTGCTGTTTTTTTGCTGTTTTATTTAATGGAAAGCTCCATGACTGTCTGGCTGCGCTTTTGGTGGGCGCAGGCCTGGCCCTGGTGATGGGAGCGGCTAAGAGGATACGGCTGAATGCCTTCTGCACCAATGTGATCGCCGCATTTTTTGTGGGGGAGGCCGCCCTCCTTCTTCAGGCCTTCCTGCTGCCGGACATCCACCGGGATACGGTGATCGTCAGCGCCATCATGCCGCTGGTGCCTGGGGTGGTATTTACCACAGCCATCCGGGATACCTTAAATGGTGATTATAATGCAGGCACAGCCAGGATGCTGGAAGCGGTGGTGACTGCTTTGGCGGTAGCAGTGGGAGTGGGGGCCAGCATGAGCCTGTTTCAGATGCTGATGGGAGGAAGCTATTTATGGTAATTCACGGATTGTTGCAGATGATACCCCAGATTATGATCCGGTCTCTGGGAGCCTTCCTGGCGGTAATGAGCTTTGGGCTGATCCTGGAGCTCCCGAAAAAGTATTTATTCCACGCAGGCGCAGTGGGGGGCCTGGGGTGGATGGTTTATCTGATAGTGGAGAAATGTTCCCGGTCAGGGCCCATGGCTGCCTTTCTCTCCAGCCTGGTGATAGCCGGGATGAGCCATATCTTTGCCAGGCAGAAGAAGGCGCCGGTAACGGTGTTTCTGGTGGCAGGAATCCTTCCCTCTGTGCCTGGTGCCTCCATCTACCGCTGCGTCTACTATATGATCCGCAATGCAGGGATGCTTTCCAATAATTATCTGGTGGAAACCCTGAAGATCGCAGGGGCCATCGCCATGGCTGTATTCTTTATTGACTCTTTGTTCCGGTTAGGGCAGGACCGTGGGAAACCAATGTGATTTGATCCTCCTTGCGGCTGTAGCGGTAGACCTGGTTGGAAAGGCGATCCTCCGGGGGAACCTCGGTTTCATTGATATCCTTAACCAAAAGGCTCATATCTTCGTAGTTATAATTGGAATCATCAGCAGTCAGAAGAACTTCGTGGATGCTGGAGGGAAGGATAAGCAGATCCTGCCCGATGCGGTCCGCGAAGTCTTTTATAACCTGCGGGTAGGCCATACAGGTGGCGCCATTGATCCCGGCAGGGTTGGTAAGGACATAGAGCAGGGGGAATATGGGGTTTTGCTCCATCCGGCGCGCTTCCGCGGCTTCTAAGAGAGCATTAAGCACATCCTCCTGGTAATCCTCTCCCAGGGTTTCCTGGGCCAGGCGCTTTAATACCTCGCTCATGGGGCGGATCACTGGAGGCAGAAGGGATGGGGTATTCTCCATGGCAGTGCGGAACAGCTCCTTTTCACGGATGCCCCAGGCTTTTAAATGTTCCTTGTGAATCAGGGCAGTGATATAACCATTTTCCCGCTGTTCTATAAGAAGATAGCAGACCATGGACATATCGTGGAAGGAGACATGGGGAAGCCGCTTTAGCAAAAGGGAATTGGAACGGGTATTGATCAGCTTGTAGACGATGTGGCCCTTGATCTCCTGATAAGCGGAGAGAACCCTGGAGTCCAGGTAGGGAAGCTCCGGATTCGTTAAGTAGAGCTGATGAAGCCGGTCACAGATCCTGGACAGAGGCTTCCCGTCAAGCAGCTCCTGGTAAAAGTCGTTGAGATAAATGGTAGGGGCGATGGCTTCTGTCTTCTTGCAGATGGAGATACCGTCCAGGACGACTCCATTATTTTTCGGGATAGAACGCAGGGCGATCTGGTAATCGTTCCCAAGTCTTTTTTCTAAGTCTTCTTTGATTACTTGTAAGAATAGTTCATAACGCATAAAATGACCTCCAGAATAAATTAGATTTGTTTGCGCTTCCGTAAAGGTAAGCAGGATCAAAGTATGGGATTTTGCCTTATATGGATTAGGCAGTCCGACCATGGGACAGAATGAGGCGAGAATACGCCGAATTAGAAATTTATGGAGAAATTATATACCGGCTTCCGAAAATTGGCAATAGAAAAGTAAAAAAAATACAAATCAGGTTGCTTCCAAAAAAGAAGCCTGCCTCCTCTGCGCGAAGAAGGGCAGGGGGAAAGCAGGCTGTCAAATCTTAATAGCGATTATTATTGCTGACTCAGCTCCTTCAGGGCCTGGATAAGCTCCAGGTCGGAGGGAGTTATTTTCATATTGGTACAGTATTCCCTTCCCTCAGGGCTTTTTACCGTGACCTCAATAATGGTCCCTTCCATCAGAGCATCCCGGGCAGCGGCCTGAAAGAACAGGGGAAGCTTGGGATGGTTGGCCTTAAAGGTATGGAACAGCTGCTGGAGCTGCATCAGATGAAGCGGATTCAGTGCCATGATCATTCCTCCAGATGAAATATGTTTATGATTACAGTTTACAGCCCACAGGGTGTGAACCGCAGCTGCTTATGTTTCTGAAAGTATATAAGGTGTAATCTGATATACGTAAAAGTTCAGCCAGTTGCTGTAAAGCGTGTTCCCGGTGCTTCGCCAGGTAAGCATAGGCATCTCGCTGGGATCGTCGTCGGGGTAATAATTACAGGGAATCATCGGATCCATGCCCTTGGCCAAATCCCGGTGGTACTCTGCATTTAAGGTCATCCGGTCATATTCCGGGTGTCCCTGGACGAAGATCTGCTTTCCATCCCGGCTCATCACCAGGAATACCCCGGCCTTCTCCGATTCTGCCACGATCATCAGCTCCGGGTGCCGGAGCAGATCTGTCTTCCGAACCTCCGTAAAGCGGGAGTGGGGAGCCATAAAGGTATCATTAAAGCTTCGCATCAGAGGCACCTTAGGCTCCAGAACCCGGTGCTCATAGATGCCGGACAGCTTTTCGGATCGGGGATACTTGGGAACCTGGTAATGGTAGTATAATCCGGCCTGAGCCCCCCAGCAGATGTGGATGGTGGAGGTGACATGGGTCTTGCTCCATTCCATTATGGTGGTCAGCTCCTCCCAGTAATTCACCTCTTCAAAGTCCAGATTCTCCACCGGGGCGCCGGTGATGATCATTCCGTCATAGCAAAGCTTCCTCACATCCTGAAAGCACGCATAAAATTTATTTAAATGGCTTCTGGAGGTATTCTTGGACTCATGGGTGGACATGGTTAAAAAGGTACAGTCCACCTGGAGGGGAGAATTAGAGAGAGCCCTGAGAAGCTGGGTTTCCGTATCCTCCTTAATGGGCATCAGGTTTAAAATCAGGATTTCCAGGGGACGGATATCCTGGCTTAAGGCCCGGTCCTCGTCCATGACAAAGATATTCTCCGATTCCAGGACCGCCTTTGCAGGCAGGCCGGTTTGGATTTTAATCGGCATGGCTTCCTCCTTCTGCTTCCTCCAAAAGGGCCAGGAAATCCTCTTCTGAGAGAATGGGGATATTTAACTCCTTGGCTTTTTTATTCTTCGAGGAATTGCTGGTAGTATCGTTATTGATCAAATAGCTGGTTTTCGCGGATACAGAGCCGGCGGCCTTTCCGCCCTTGGACTCGATAAGAGCCTGAAGCTCCTTCCGGTTGGAAAAGTGGGTCAGGGAACCGGTGATCACAAAGGTTTTTCCGGAAAAGACAGCCTCCTCCTCCGATACAACCGCTTCCGTCTTAATGTCCAGCTCCTTCAGAAGATGGTCAACCATTTCCTGATTGGAGGCATTGGAAAAATAATCGATCCACGCCTTGGCCAGCACATCTCCAATGCCGTCGATCTCGATTAAATCTTCATAGGAGGCCTGGCGCATAGCAGGGAAGTCAAAGCGGAAGGTCCGGCACAGCACCTTGGCATTAGCCAGGCCGATTCCAGTGATTCCCAGGCCGTAGATCACCCGGGCCAGGGTGGTATGAGATGCCTTCTCAATGGAGGCCATGAGATTGTCATAGGATTTCTGGCCAAAGCCCTCCATCTCCACAATGGCTTCCCTGTGCTGCCCCAGATGGAAAATATCCGCAAACTCATGGATAAAGCCGGCGCCGATGAATTTCTCCAGGGTGGCCTCGGACAGTCCGTCTACATTCAGGGCGTCCCGGCTGACAAAGAGGGTGAAGCTTTTGATCTTTTTGGCCTGGCAGTCCGGGTTGGTGCAGTAGAGGGAGCGGACCTCCTCCACCTGCCGGATCTCCGTGTCGCCGCCGCAGACAGGGCAGTGGCTGGGGATTTGGATCTTGCCGCTTCGGGTAAGATTATCTGCAATCTGGGGGATGATCATATTCGCTTTGTAGACAGTGATCGCGTCCCCTTCCCCTAGTTCAAAGGACTCCATAATGCTGATGTTATGAACACTGGCGCGGCTTACAGTGGTGCCCTCCAGCTCAACGGGTTCAAAAACAGCCACCGGGTTAATTAAACCTGTGCGGGAAGGACTCCACTCAATGTATTTCAGATAGGTTTCCCGGATCTCATCCGCCCACTTAAAGGCGATGGAATTCCGGGGGAATTTCGCAGTATGCCCCAGGGAATCCCCATAGGCGATGTCATCAAAAAGCAGCACCAGGCCGTCCGACGGGATGTCATAGGTCTGTACCGCCTCGGCAAGGCGCTCCACCTCCTGGGGCAGCGTCTCTCCGGTGACCAGGAAATGCTCCACCACTTCAAAACCCTGGCTCTCCAGCCAGTCAAACTGGCGGCTGCGGCTGTTTTCAAAATCCACACCGTCCGCGGCGACCAGGGCAAATGCTTTAAAGTTTACATTTCTCTGGGCTGTGATCTGGCTGTTTAGCTGGCGCACGGAGCCGCTGCATAGGTTCCGCGGATTTTTATACTTGGCGTCCATATCCGGGATTTCTTCATTAATCCGGCGGAAGTCAGAATACTTTATCACCGCCTCCCCCCGAAGCACCAGGCGGCCGGTGTAGGGGATGGACAGGGGAATATTGGCAAACACCTTTGCATTAGGGGTGATAACCTCCCCGATCTCCCCGTTCCCTCTGGTGACAGCCTTTGCCAGGCGGCCCCCCTCATAGGTGAGGACGATGGTTAAGCCGTCCAGCTTCCAGGAGAGAAGACCCTTCTGACCGCCAAGCCATTCCTGAAGCTCCTCCACACGCTTTGTTTTATCTAAGGAGAGCATGGGAGACTCGTGGGCTTCCTTGGGAAGCTCGCTTAATACCTCATAGCCCACCTTCTGTGTAGGGCTTCCGGACAGGATGACGCCGGTCTCCTTTTCCAGAAGAACCAGCTCGTCGTACTGCTTGTCGTATTCGTAATTACTCATGATTTCCCGGCTTTCCTGGTAATAAGCCTGTCCGGCCCGGGAGAGAAGGGATGCTAATTCCCTCATGCGTCGGATCTTATCTTCCATTTCGAACATTCCTTTCTTTCCTTTCGAATATTCCTTTCCTTAAGATTCCTTTGGGCTGGCCAGGCCCTGGATTAATTCCTCATACTCCCGGGGCGTCATATGCCGGTAGGCTCCTTCCGCCAGGCTGCCCAGATGAATATTCATAATCCGGATTCGTTTAAGCTCCAGAACCTGATAATCAAAGGCCTGGCACATCCGGCGGATCTGCCGGTTCAGCCCCTGGGTCAGAATGATGGAAAAGGTATCTTTTCCAGTCGCTTTCATCTGGCAGGGCCTGGTGGTCTGGTTCAGCTCCCTAAGCTCCACCCCGGCGGCCATTTTCTGCAAAAAGTCAGAGGTCAAGGGGCGGTTTACCCGGACCAGATATTCCTTTTCATGATAATTACTGCCCCGCATGATTTGATTTACAAGGCTGCCCTGGTTTGTCATGAGAATCAGTCCCTGGGAGTCCTTATCCAGCCGTCCCACCGGAAAAATCCGCTCCGGGTAGGAGACCAGCTCCACAATATTTTTCGCCCGATCTTTTGTGGAGGTGGTGCAGACGATCCCTCTGGGCTTATTTACCACCAGCCAGACAGGAGGGGGCAGGGCAGAGGAACCAGAGGAACCCTTGCCGGCTTCTGGCGGGCCTCCCCCCGATCCGGGCCCCCATACCAGCCTTCCGCCGCAGAGAATCTGCTGGCCTTCGGTCACCAGCTGCCCCAGGACAGCCGTCTTCCCGTCTACCAGGATCCTGCCCTCCCCGATCAGCCGATCCGCCTCCCGCCTGGAGCAGAGGCCCAGCTGGCTCAGCCATTTATTTAAGCGGACAGGCTCCATCACAGTGCTTCCTCCAGTCCAGACGGCTCTGGAGATGGCTGGTCAAGAATCAGCATGGCGTCCCCGAAGGAGAAGAAGCGGTAGCGCTCCCGGATGGCTTCCTGATATGCCTCCAGAGTATGCTCCCTTCCTGCAAAGGCGGATACCAGCATCACCAGGGTGGATTCCGGCAGATGGAAGTTGGTGATCAGCCCGTCCATTAATTTAAAAGAATACCCCGGATAGATGAAAATATCCGTCCATCCCCCTCCTGCCTTTAAGCGTCCATCTGGTGCGGCCGCGGACTCGATGGTCCGGCAGCTGGTGGTTCCCACGCAGATGACCCGGCCGCCGTGCTCCTTTGTCTGGTTTATGATCTCTGCCGCCTCTTCGCTGATCTGATAAAACTCCGAGTGCATATGGTGATCCAGCACATTCGCTACCTTCACCGGGCGGAAGGTTCCCAGGCCCACATGCAGAGTCACACGGGCAATCCTCACCCCCATATCCTGGATCCGGGTCAGAAGAGACTGGGTAAAGTGAAGGCCGGCTGTGGGTGCGGCGGCAGAGCCTTCATGGCGGGCATATACGGTCTGATAACGGTTCTTATCCTTTAGCTGATGGGTAATATAAGGCGGCAGAGGCATCTGCCCCAGCTGATCCAGGATTTCCTCAAAGATCCCGTCATAGTGGAACTGAATCAGCCGGTTCCCCTCCTCCAGCGTATCCATAATCGTTCCGGTTAACAGCCCCTCCCCAAAGGTGAGCTTTGTGCCGGGCTTTGCCTTTTTCCCTGGCTTTACCAGGGTTTCCCATACGTCCTGCTCCTTCCGCTTTAAGAGAAGCAGCTCGATCCTGGCCCCGGTATCCTCCTTAATCCCGAACAGCCGGGCCGGGATCACCTTGGTGTCATTGATCACCAGGCAGTCCCCTGGCCTTAAATACCGGGGAACCTCCTTAAATATCTGATGGCTTACCCTTCCGGTCTGCCGGTCCATCACCAGCAGCCGGGAGGAGGAACGATCCGCTAAGGGATCCTGAGCGATCAGCTCCTGAGGTAAATCAAAATAAAAATCCTTTACATCCATGCTCCCTCTGCCTCCTATGGTCCGATCTGAATGGTAACTTCATTCTGAGCGGTGGTTTCCTCCTGGGCAGCTCCGGCTGAGCCCCCCTGCCGCTCGATGATGCTGTAGCTTTCCGCCAGTGAAGGGTCGTCCTCCAGGGCCTGGCGGAGCCTTGCGTAGATCTGTGTCTTTAATAAGGTGATTTCATCCTCCGCCTCCCCTTCACGGATGCAGGCCAGAGCGGCTTCATCCAGGCTGGCAGAGTCGGTCAGGTAATAATTGCCGTCCTCACCCATGACAACGTAATTCCACAGGATGCCCGGGGCTAAGGTGAGGGAGCCCTTAAACTTCAGGTCATAGGTAACATAGGTCAGATAGCTGCCCTCAGCAAGCCCTGGCCGGGTGTAGCAGGTGATGTTCCGATACCCTTCCGTGTATCTTGCGTCATACTGAAGCTGCCGGCGCAGCTCCTCGATGCCGGTCAAATCTGTCCAGCCGAACATCTGGTAGATACCTTCTGCATCTGCATTCTGCTTCGCAGTAAAATATCGGTCCATGAGAGCCTGTACCTCCGGCACGCCTCCCACTGTGAATGCTTCGGCCTGGGTTTCCTCTGGCGCCTCACTGGCAGGCTCTGTCTCAGAGGGGGCGGTTTCCTCTGCGGAAGCGGTCTCCTCCGGATGGGGGCGGTTCTTTCGATCCGCCGCTAATATGATGAATATTAATACGATAACAACCACAGGCAGGATTAAAAATTTCCCAAATCTGCGGACATCCTCCTCCTTCCAGGAATCATTATGGGCTTGTGGTTTTCTATTTTGCTTCATTCAGTCATCCTCCATGTCTATTTCCCGGTGGCCTGCACATTGCTTTTGGCAGCCCGCAGCTTCGGGATTTTCGCGTCTTTGCCTATTTTAACAAAAACCAAAGTAAAAATCAATCATCCATTGGCCGGAAGGCGCCAGAATAAATTCCACCTGTGCGGCTGCAATAAATTTGTATAATTCAATCAATTCTGCTTGTAAAATCTCTGAATTTTTAGTACAATATCATCATGGGCTGAATGGAAGCTTGTTTTGACTTCAAATATGATGTTACAGGAGGAATGTATATGAACGTTTATGGAACCAGTCAAATCCGTAACGTTGTATTACTTGGACATGGTGGTGCGGGTAAAACAACAGTTGCAGAAGCTATGGCATTGCTTACCGGAGTTACCAAGCGGATGGGCAAGGTAACCGATGGAAACACCATCAGTGATTACGATAAGGAAGAGATCAAGAGACAGTTTTCGATTTCCACCTCTCTGATTCCTTTGGAGTATAAGGGAGAGAGCGGACCCATTAAGATTAACCTGTTAGACACCCCGGGCTTCTTTGATTTCGTGGGTGAGGTAGAAGAGGCGGTCAGCGTGGCTGACGCGGCGATTATTGTGGTGAACTGTAAGGCAGGCATTGAGGTGGGCACAGAGAAAGCATGGGAGCTGTGCGAGAAGTTTAACCTGCCCCGCATTATCTTTGTCACCAATATGGATGACGATCATGCAAGCTATCGTGAGCTGGTATTAAAGCTGGAGACCCGCTTTGGGCGGAAGATCGCTCCCTTCCAGCTGCCGATCCGTGAGAATGAAAAATTTGTTGGTTTTGTCAATGTGGTGAAGATGGCGGGCCGCCGCTTTACCAATTTAAGCGACTATGAGGAGTGCCCTATCCCGGATTATGTGGAAAAGAATCTTGGGATCGCCAGGGAGGCTCTGATGGAAGCCGTTGCGGAAACCAGTGAGGAATATATGGAGCGCTATTTCTCCGGGGAGGAGTTTACCCAGGAGGAGATCTCGGAGGCGCTGCGCACCTTCGTAATTGACGGAAGCATCGTTCCGGTTATGATGGGCTCCGGCATCAACTGCCAGGGCTTCCGGGTACTTTTGCAGGCCATTGACAAATACTTCCCCACTCCGGATAAGTATGAGTGCGTGGGCGTGGATGTTTCCACCGGCGAGCGCTTTACCGCCAAGTATAATGACAATGTTTCCCTTTCCGCCAGAGTGTTTAAGACCATCGCAGATCCGTTTATTGGAAAGTATTCCCTGATGAAGATCTGTACCGGCACCTTAAAGCCCGATTCCACCATCTACAATGTGAATAAGGACGCAGAGGAGAAGGTGGGCAAGCTCTATCTCTTAAGAGGGAAGGATCAGATCGAGGTTCCCGAGTTAAAGGCCGGTGATATCGGCGCTGTGGCGAAGCTAAATGTAACCCAGACCGGGGACACCATTGCAGTCCGCACCGCCCCCATTGTTTATCACAAGCCACAGATCTCCACGCCCTATACATACATGGCCTATAAGGCAGTGAACAAGGGCGATGACGATAAGATTTCTTCCGCATTGGCGAAGCTGATGGAGGAAGATCTCACCTTAAAGATGGTTAACGACGCGGAGAACCGCCAGGCCCTTCTCTATGCCATCGGCGATCAGCAGCTGGATGTGGTGGTGAGCAAGCTGTTAAACCGCTATAAGGTAGAGGTTACCCTGGATAAGCCCAAGTTTGCCTTCCGCGAGACCATTAAGAAGAAAGTAAAGGTTCAGGGCAAGCATAAGAAGCAGTCCGGCGGACATGGCCAGTACGGCGATGTTATTATGGAGTTTGAGCCCTCCGGCGATATGGAGACTCCCTATATCTTCGAGGAGAAGGTATTCGGCGGATCCGTTCCTAAGAATTACTTCCCGGCAGTGGAGAAGGGACTTCAGGACTGTGTTCTCAAGGGCCCTCTGGCCGGATATCCGGTAGTGGGGGTAAAGGCCACCTTGTTAGACGGCTCTTACCATCCGGTGGATTCTTCGGAGATGGCATTTAAGATGGCTACCATCCTGGCCTTTAAGAAGGGCTTTATGGATGCGGGCCCGGTGCTCTTAGAGCCCATCGCCTCCTTAAAGGTTACTGTGCCGGATAAGTTTACCGGTGATGTTATGGGGGATCTGAACCGGAGAAGAGGCCGTGTGCTGGGGATGAATTCTGACCATCACGGCAAGCAGATCATCGAGGCGGATATCCCTATGTCTGAGCTGTACGGATATAACACGGATCTCCGTTCCATGACCGGCGGTATCGGTATCTATGAGTATGAGTTCGCCCGCTATGAGCAGGCTCCCGGGGATGTACAGAAGAAGGAAGTAGAGGCCAGAGCAGCGAAGGAAGAGGAGTAGAGCCTTGACAGACGGCATTTCCCGTGATACATTAAACAAGAACTATTGAATAAGAAATAGAAATATCCTCCCGGCTGAGGGCCGGGAGGATACAAGTTTGGAAATCAGGAGGTAAGCCATGGACAAATATGTATGTGAGCCCTGCGGATATGTTTATGACCCGGAGGCAGGGGATCCGGATAATGGGATCGCCCCGGGAACCGCTTTTGAGGATCTTCCGGATGACTGGGTATGCCCGGTCTGCGGGTTAGGTAAGGATGCTTTTGTAAAAGAGGATGAATAAAAGGTTATACCAGGATGGGGTGCAGGCTTGTATGGGCTTTGCACCCTGTTTTCGATCCTCGCGCATCCTATACAGGACATACTTGTGGAAGAGATCCACAAATGCCCTGATTTGAGTCCGAATTCCTCAATGCTGCAAAAAATGTATTATCGGAAGATTTTTTGTCACACACCCCTTCTACAGCGAAATTCCCCCTCGCGCCTTCGCCCGCCGGTCCAAAATGGACTGAATCACTGGCGTCATAAAGATGGCTACGATTCCGCCTGCAAATCCATTATTGTAAAGATTCATCCCTCCATAGACGATTCCCACATTCAGCGCCACTGAGGAGTGGAGGTATCCAGCGATGAGTCCGGCGATCACTCCGAATTCCCCGGCGATGGGGGCCAGTGTGGTGGAGAAGAGGAGCGCCAGCATAGGGGAAGGGTCGGTTATATTCCATGCCTTGGTAAAGCTTGCCAGATATACGCCCAGCATGATAGGGCAGATATTCCGGATGTGCTTTCCTGTGGTGCTGAAGCCCACGATGGTGAAGATTCCGCCGATGGTGGGACCATTTAAATCGCCGTGGATGGCAACTACGAAAAGGGTGGCGAAAAGGCCGTTTACCCCCATATTGATCACAGTGGCAGGGCCGCCGTACTCCTTTAGAAAGTCGATTCCCAGGCCGCTTTCCTTTAACAGAGACCAGTAATTAGCAAGCTCCTTCCTTCCTCCGGCCAGCAGCCCCAAAAGAATCATGCCGCCAAAGAGCAGGCAGAGAATACAGGCAAAGACCTCATTCTTTCCAGAGGACCAGATCAGACGGGAGGCGGTTTCGATTCCAAAGGATTTAAAAAGGGAGACGATGACCGTGGCAATGATCCCTGAGGCGAAGCCTACATTATAGAGGGAATAGCCTTTATGGGCATAGTGGACATGGGTTGCCAGGGGAGGGAGGACGAAGCCGATAAGGATTCCTACCGCGATGCAGGAGAGGAGGCGAAGGAGAACTGGCAGCCCTGGGATCTGCATCACCTGGGTGATGATGGGAGAAAGGCTTGTTCCGTACAGCCCGATGTAGATATAGCGCCGGAGAGAGGTTTTATGGTATTTTGCATACAAGAACACGCCGGATAAGATGGCCCAGATATTAAACAGATTTTTTCCGAAGAGAGAGAAGCCGAACATCAGGCAGCAGGAGGTGATGGTGTGCCCGTCCATATCCATACCTAAAAGATAGATAATCAGGATGCTCATCAGGGTGAGGGTTCCGGCATTGAAAAAGGCAGCTCCGATTCCCCCGATTAAAAAGTAATCCGTGATGAGAAAATCCGGCTCCACGATGATGGTTCCCAGCCCCTCCAGGATGCTCTCTGGGGACTGGAAGAAGAGTCCGGCCAGGATAAAGTAGACGGGAATCAGGGCCAGGAAGAAAAATTTTTGCCTCCGGCTGGGTTTATGCCCGGAAATTTGCTGTTTTATATTTGACCAGGTTTTCAAGATTTCTAAGGCTCCTTCCAAATAAAAATGATTTTCTCCCTATATCATAATCGATTTACCCAAATTTTGAAAGAAGAAAATAAAAAATTTAGAAAGTTTTACAAAAACACTGGATATTTTGCCTGCTTAATGATAAAATTTTTGAATGACAGGAAATGCTTTGAGGGCAGAAAGAAAGGAAGGACCGATATGTTTGCCATTGGATCGGCGGAAGAGAAAGTGACGGGGACAAAGCTGAGAATTCCCAAGGAATACAATTTAAACAAAAAGGGCAGGAAAATATACGGGTTTTGGCTGGGAGAGTATACCTTATATCTCTCAGATGAGATGGGGGCTCTCCGGTCGAAGGGCGCGAAGAGCGGGAATATTTATGATGTTAAGGTTCACACGGAATCTACCATCGAGGTGCCCCGCAGCCTGAATGGCATGAGGGCGTCCATTACCGGGAGGATCTCCTCCATTAAGGTTCAATTTCATTGATTGCTTTCTATAGAGCCAGACATGTGTCTGGCTCTTGTGCTGCGTGCGGGATGGATCAATATTCCAGGTAGGCCCCCTTCATAGGGCTTGCGGCATGCTGGCTGAACAGGCGGAGAACTCCCTTTTTATATTTGGGCTCTCTGGGCTTCCAGGCTGCGCGCCGCCTGGCCAGAATCTGCTGGATTTCCTCCGGCGATTTCCGCTCTCCTTTGACACCGATTAGATTCAGCCTTCTGCCCAGCACATCAATCTCAATCAGATCTCCCTCCTCCACCAGGGCGATGGGACCGCAGTCCACTGCTTCCGGGCTGCAGTGCCCGATTACCGGTCCGGTAGAGGCGCCGGAGAAACGGCCATCGGTGATCAGCGCGATGCTACGCCCCAGCTCGGCGTCGCTGCTGATGGCCTCAGAGGTATAGAACATCTCCGGCATTCCGCTTCCCTTGGGGCCCTCATACCGGATGAAGACAGCATCGCCTTTCTGTACCTTGTGCTTTAACACAGCGTCCAGACATTCCTCCTCGCTGTCAAAGGGCCTTGCATACAATATGGCCTGAAACATTTCCTTTGGACATGCGGTGTGCTTAATCACAGCTCCCTCCGGGGCCAGGTTACCCCTCAGGATGGCGATGCTTCCATTAGTTCCCATGGCCTTGTCACGGGGGCGGATAATGTCTTCTCTGGTTACGTTGGTCCCATACCGGCAGTTAAATTCCTGAAGCCACCGGCTGCACCGCTCATAAAAGTTAGTTTCCTTCAGATGCTTTAGATTTTCACCCAGGGTCCTGCCGGTGACGGTCATCACGTCCAGGTGCAGATGATCCTTGATCTCTTCCATAATCGCCGGCACCCCGCCTGCATAGTAAAATACTTCTGCCGGCCATCTTCCTGCCGGGCGCACATCCAAAAGATAGGGGGCATGGCGATGGATCCGGTCAAAGGTATCCCCCGTAATCTCGATCCCAAACTCATGGGCAATGGCCGGAAGGTGGAGAAGACAGTTAGTGCTTCCGGAAATAGCCGCGTGAACCCAGATGGCGTTTTCAAAGCTTTCAAGGGTTACGATGTCCGAGGGGCGCATGTTCGGCATAAGGGCCAGCTTTACAGCCTGGGCTCCCGCCTGTCTGGCAAAGGCGGCCAGATCCGGACTGGCAGCAGGCATCAGAGCACTTCCCGGGAGGGCCAGTCCCAGAGCCTCAGCCATGATCTGCATGGTGGAGGCGGTTCCGATAAAGGAGCAGGCCCCGCAGCTGGGACAGGCATTATACTTCGCCCAGTTTAAGGTTTCTTCATCGATCTCGCCCCGCTGGTATTTTGCACTGTACATACCAAGCTGCTCCAGGGTCAGCATATCCGGCCCTGCATTCATGGTTCCCCCTGGCACCACCACAGCCGGGACATCGGCTCTGGCCAGTCCCATAAGATTGCCCGGCATGCCCTTGTCGCAGCTGGCCAGATATACCGCTGCGTCAAAGGGTGTGGCATTTGCGTGGATCTCGATCATATTGGCGATCATTTCCCGGCTGGCCAGGCTGAAGTTAATGCCGTCGGTCCCCTGGCTTTCCCCGTCGCAGATATCTGTGCAGAAATACCGGGCTCCATGGCCGCCTGCCTCAAGGATACCTTTTCGCACCTCCTCCACCAGGATATCCAGATGTCCGCTTCCGGGATGGCTGTCTCCGAAGGTGCTCTCAATCATCACCTGTACCTTTTCCAGATCCTCCGGCCTCCAGCCGGTGCCGATTCTCAGCGGATCAAGCTCCGGAGCTGCTTTTCTCATTTTCTGACTGATTAATTCCATACGAAATCCCCTCCTTTAGAAATAAATCATAACGTTCAATATACTATACCATAACATTTCTCTCGTTTCTATCCATGGATCGTAAAAAGTTTTTATAAAAACAGTAGAAAAATACTTTACAAAGCTTTGGGACTATGCTACTATTTATATAAATAAACGCGCGTTTACGAGGAAATTACATGAAGATTACCAGTGAAGAGATTGCAAAGCTTGCCCATGTCTCAAGAAGCACCGTATCAAGAGTCATAAATAATTATTCTAATGTGCCGGAAGATACCAGAAGGAAGGTTATGGAGGTAATCCAGCGATATGAGTACGAACCCCATTCCTCTGCCCGGGTTCTTGCAGGCAAGGCGAATAAGATCATTGTTCTATGCATTTCCGATTACAATGACGGGTCAAGGCGGTGGAGAGGAGTGGAATCCCCCTTCTTTATGGGGCTGATCGCAGAGCTGGTGAGTGCAGCGAACCTGCACGGATACATGATTTCCGTATCCATTGTCTCCTCATCCGGTGATTACGGGAAGCTTGAAAATATGTTTCTCAACCGGGAGGTTACAGCGGGGATATTTATTGGATTTGAATTTGACTTTCAGATGGACACCATCAACCAGTTCATAGAAAAGGGCTTCTCCATGGTAGTAATCGACCCGGGAGAGGATATGAAAAGGGCTGATAATGTGACAGGAATTTACAGCGAGGACGAACAGGCCGGATATATTGCGTCCAGTTATCTTCTTGGCCAGGGCCACAGGCGTGTGGCGCATTTGGCAGGGGATAATCGTCTGTCCTCCAGACATCGTCTGGCAGGATATTTAAGAGCCATGAGGGAAGCTGGCATCCAGGAGGATGCCCTCTGGATCCGCCATGGTAATTTTGAAAGTGAGCTTTCCTACCAGCTGGCTTTTGAGCTTTTAAGTAAGAGAGAGGCCGCTACTGCCATATTTGCGTCCAATGATGCTATGGCTGTCTCCGCAGTGCGGGCGGCCAGAGACTTACATCTTCGGGTGCCAGAGGATATCGCTGTGGTTGGCTGTGATTATACCCCCTTTTATGAGACCGTGGGGTATCATCTCACCACTATAAAGATTTCCGTAAGGACGCTTGCAAATTTAGCAGTGAAAGCAGCATTGGGGCTGGAACCAAGAAGAAGTTTGTATTGTAAGGCAGAATTTAAGCCAGGAATTACCGCCTAGTATCAGAAAAGATACCAGGCGGTATCAAAAAAGTCTGAATAAACGCGCGTTTATAAATGAGGTTTTACCCGTTGCATGAAATCAGATGGGAAATTCTTATGGCGACAGGGAATTGACTGCAAAAATAAACACGCGTTCACAGACACAAAGGAGTATATGAAATGGCTAGAATTATTTATAACCAGATGACAAAAGAGTATCATTTACAGAACCACCAAATTAGCTACATTTTATGTGTGCTGGAAAATGGGCAGCTGGGACATCTATATTTTGGAAAGCGGCTGACACACAGGGATTCTTTTCAGCATTTTATCCAGATGAGAACCCAGAGCCACACAGCATATGTATATGAGAATAATTTTTTGTTTTCCTTAGATACCATCCGCCAGGAGTATCCCTCCTACGGAACTACGGATTTTAGGGAACCGGCTTTTGAGATTCTTCAGGAAAATGGAAGCCGAATCAGCGGGTTTACCTGGAAATCTCACCAGATATATCAGGGAAAGAAAACGCTGAAGGGGCTGCCGGCCTGCTATACAGAGGAGGAGCAGGAGGCAGAGACTCTGGAGATTCTTTTAGAGGATCCTCTGCTTCAGATGGATATGGTGCTTTCCTACACCATTTATGAGGATTACGATGCCATATGCAGGAGTGTGCGGTTTATCAATCACGGGGAGCAGCGTGTGCGCCTTACCAGAGCATTATCCATGTCATTGGATTTTTATGACAGTGATTTTGAAATGCTTCAGCTGGACGGGGCATGGTCCAGAGAACGACACATTCATACAAGAGCCCTGATGAGCGGAATCCAGTCTGTATCCAGCGTCCGAGGGGCCAGCAGCTCGGATCACAATCCATTTCTGGCCTTGAAGCGAAGGAGCACCACAGAATTTTATGGGGAGGCCTATGGCTTCTGCCTGGTATACAGCGGTAATTTCCTGGCCCAGGCAGAGGTGGACCGGTATGAAGTGGCAAGGATATCCATGGGGATCAATCCCTCCTGCTTTACCTGGGTGTTAAAGCAGGAGGAAGCATTCCAGACCCCAGAGGTGGTGATGGTGTATTCCTCCAGTGGGTTAAACGGGATGAGCCAGAGCCTTCACCACCTGTTTAACAACCGGCTTGTGCGGGGCAAATGGAGAAATAGAGAGCGTCCCATCTTGTTAAATAACTGGGAGGCAACTTACTTTAATTTTAAAGAAGAAACTCTTCTTGCCATTGCCAGGAAGGCGAAGGAGCTGGGAGTAGAGCTGTTTGTCTTAGACGACGGATGGTTTGGCAAAAGAGATGATGACGGAAGCTCCCTTGGCGACTGGCACAGTGACCTACAGAAACTGCCGGATGGAGTGGAGGGCCTGTCAAAAAAGGTGGAGGATATGGGGCTGAAGTTCGGCCTTTGGTTTGAGCCAGAGATGGTCAATAAGGCCAGCCGCC
>CATOJE010000059.1 GCA_951800145.1 uncultured Lachnospiraceae bacterium
GGGAGGATTCCTTGAGATGTAGGTCCGGTCTTCCACGGACCTTATGCGTCCGCTACGCTTTCGGCGGAGCGAGAGCGCGGTGACGTTGGGACCCGGCCTAATGCGGGCGTAGCTTCCTGGCGAATATGCGTCTGCATCTTTTGCCGCTGCCTGTGGCTCCTAACGGGCTGCAAAACACTTGGCCAGAGATTCCTGGCGGGTTTAGAAAGACACTTAGCTAGAGAACCCCAGGCTATCTGCGACTCAATTAAATAGCAATAACATGCAAAATCCAGCATCTCCTTCAGACAACACGGATAACTCCACATCCGATTTTGATTCCAGAATTCCCAGCGGGCTGAGAGGTAAAATCGTCGGCCTGGGCGTGAATAACCACTGAACGGCCTATGATATCCTTGACTTGGAAGCGTTTATCGTAAAAGGATGACCATGCGTAGCCCTGATTTGATAAAAGTGGAAGAAGGTCACCTGCATGGAAGGGATGGGGCTGGGCAGATGGATTATAGTGTTCGCCTGTGTGCTGGAATGAATCCGAGCAATTCCCAAATTCATGGATATGCATGGCATAATAGGTGGTGGAATTCTGGACAGAAATATTGGGGAGTCCAAAAAATTCTGACTCGATTAAGGTTCCGCCATAAGGAGTATTGTAAAATTTTGCCAGTCCGCTTATCTGCGGATATTCTGGGCTTCCGGTTACCCAGGCTATTGCCTGAGGTGTGTTATTTTCCAGAAGCTGGATAAAGGTTACGCGGGGAGTTATTTGCTGTGTCTGCATAGGGGCAAGCTTCCTTTCTGATGAGGGTGAATCATTCCCTTTACTATATGCAGTAGGATGGCAGGGGCGTTCCAGAAGCTAAATGCTATCGGCCAGCAAAATTTTGCTGATAAATTTTAACGGCTCTGAACTGGTTTGCGGTGTCTCAAGGAACCAGTGCCTGGACGTTTTATGAATCAACCTCTCCTAAAGAGATCGACAGATATCTACGTCCACTTATAATTTCAGGCTATATTGCAAAAGATTATAACTGTGTCCGTCCCGGCGGTCTGTCTTAGGCACTGAAGAAATCATGGTAAAGCCAAATGATTTCGCCAGCCGAATCGAAGCTTTGTTTTCTTCTCTTGTAGAATAAATAAACTCTTTTGCATCAAATTTTTCTTTACAATATTGGATCAGGCTTTGAAGAATCTGCCTGCCAAATCCTTTTCCCATATAATCCGGCCCCAGGCATATCCCTGCTTCCTGATATATGTAAGGCTTGATTTTTTCCACACCAGCAAACCCTATCGCCTTGCCGCTTGATTTTTCATAAACCAGATATGTGTCATGTTCCTTTTGAAATGCAATGGTCTTCATGATTCTTATTTTGGCATTCTCTTCACTTGTAGTGATATTCCAAGCCATATATTTTGCACTTTCCGGCCGTGACCAGACGTTATAATACAGTTCCTTCCAGTCAGAAAATTTTGCCTTGTCTAGAATAAGGCTCTCCGTTTCAATCATTTCCAATGATTCCTCCAGCTGCTTATTTGTTGCTGCTTCTATTATATTGCAGCCGTAGAATTTGTCTATATTATTTCGCCATTTATCCGGTTGATATTTCCCAAATTGTGTAGTAGAATTTTGGAAAAGAAAATAGTTAAAATATAGGGAGGGATATTTATGGTTTATCATGCATCCAGGCAACGTTATGAGTCCATGCCTTATTTTCACTGCGGAGGCAGCGGCCTGAAATTGCCAGGGGTTTCCTTGGGATTATGGCATAATTTTGGAGATCACTCCTGCTATGAAACGATGAAGCAGCTGATCCTTACAAGCTTTGATCATGGAATTACCCATTTTGATCTGGCAAATAATTATGGCCCGGCACCAGGATGTGCTGAGATTAACTTTGGGCGTATTTTAAAGGAAGAGCTGATGCCATATCGGGATGAGCTGCTTATCAGCACGAAGGCCGGATATGAAATGTGGGATGGGCCTTATGGAAACTGGGGCAGCCGCAAATATCTTCTCGCCAGCCTGGATCAGAGCCTTAGGCGGATGGGGATAGAGTATGTAGATATCTTCTACCATCACCGGATGGATCCAAAAACACCCTTGGAGGAGACCATGGGGGCCCTGGCACAGGCAGTGGCTTCCGGAAAAGCATTATATGTCGGCCTCTCCAATTATGATGGAAAAGCTATGGAAAAAGCAGCAGAGATTCTGCAGGATCTCCACTGTCCCTTTATCATTAATCAAAACCGCTATTCTATTTTCGATCGCACCATAGAACAGAACGGGCTGAAGGAAGCTTCCGCTAAGATGAAAAAGGGAATCATTTCCTTCAGTCCTTTGGCTCAGGGAATGCTAACTGATCGGTATCTAAAGGGAATTCCAGAAGACAGCCGTATAAAAACTGACGGACGCTTTTTAAAGGAAGATGCACTGACAAAGGAGCGTCTCCAGCAAATCCGTCAGCTGAATGAGATAGCCGCCGAGCGGGGGCAGACACTGGCAGAGATGGCTCTCAGCTGGGTATTAAGAGATGGGGTAGTTACCAGCGTTTTAATCGGAGCATCCAAGCCAGCACAGATCTTAGAAAATATCCGTGCCCTGGAGAACACGCAGTTTTCCCAGGAGGAGCTGGAACGGATTGAGCAGATTTCTGGTTAAATGATAATGGAGAAACCGTATGGATAAAATCGCAGTATTAATTCCCTGTTATAATGAAGAAGCCACCATTGAGAAGGTGGTCAGAGACTTTCGCCGGACATTGCCGGAGGCGGTTATTTATGTTTATAATAATAATTCCACTGACCGCACGGAGGAGCTGGCCGGGCAGGCCGGTGCTATTGTCCGGAATGAATATATGCAGGGGAAAGGGAATGTGATCCGCCGGATGTTCCGGGAAATTGACGCGGAGTGCTATATTATGGCTGATGGAGAATGACACCTATCCTGCGGAAAATGCCAGAGAGATGGCAGATCTGGTTTTAGATAAGCATGCGGACATGGTGGTGGGGGACCGTCTATCCTCCACCTATTTCTCCGAAAATAAGCGGCCTTTCCACAATTTCGGCAATTCCATGGTGAGAAAATGCATCAACACCTTATTATTCCGCAATGATATTAAGGATATTATGACCGGATACCGGGCCTTCAGCTATGAATTTGTCAAGACCTTCCCCATCCTCTCCAAGGGCTTCGAGATCGAAACAGAGATGAGCATCCATGCAGTGGATAAAAATATGTATGTCCAAAATGTGGTGATCTCTTACCGGGACCGGCCTGCAGGCAGCGAATCCAAGCTGAACACCTACTCTGACGGCTTTAAGGTTCTCAGAACCATTGTCCGCCTGTATCAGACTTATAATCCTATGGGTTTCTTTGGATTGATAGCCGCTTTCCTGGCGATGGTGTCCACTGCCTTTTTCATCCCTGTAATGGCAGTGTACCTGCGAACCGAACTGGTGCCCAATTTCCCCACGCTGATTGTCTGCGGCTTCACCATCATCGCCGCCATCCAGTCCTTTTTTATCGGTATGCAGCTTCAGACCATTCTGCAGAAGAATCGTCAGGATTTTGAGATGAATTTGCACCGGGTAGCGAATGATAAAAAGAGGCTGTTAGCCAAGTAAGCCTTGAATAAAGCACTGCAGGATGGAATCATCCGCCTGCAGCGCTGTTTTAATTCATTATCCCAAGGCTTTTCTGGCCGCCTTCTTCTCTCCCTGAAGCTCACTGGAGCCATAGACTGCATAGTACAGGGCGTAAGCCATAATCGCAGCCCCTACTCCGTCAATCACGGAATGCTGCTTTAAGCACACGGTAGCCAGGCAAATGGATACCATCAGCACAAAGGAGCCTGCCTTCAGCCAGGGGTATTTCTCAAGTCTCTTGCTCCTGCGTATGGCCGCATGGACACAGAGGGAATTATATACATGGATGCTTGGAAATACATTGGTACAGGTATCTGTCTGATACAGCTTCGCCACCAGCCAGCAGAAGATATTCTTCTCCGGATCTACAACCGGGCGGAAATTCGTCCCATTATGGAAGAAGGTGCAGACGATCAGGCTGATAATCATCCCGCTAAATAAATAGGCGCATAGCCGGTAATACTCTGACTTACTGGTAAAGAAAAAGTAAGCTACTGCCGCTGTCACATAAACGAACCAGAGCAGATAGGGAATAATAAAATATTCATTAAAAGGAATATAATCATCCAATGCCACATGCATCACATGGTAGCGCCTGGTAACGGTTCTCTCAAGGTAGGAAAACCACACCAGATAAAGCAGTCCAAAGATGAGAACCCATGCATGCTGGTATTTCTTCAAAAACAGTTTCATAAAATCACCATTCCTCTCAGAAAGCTTTTCCTGTGGCAATCGCGGAACATACAAACACAGGTAAAGTATATGATTTCCAGAATGGGATTATAACACTCCTGCCAGAGAGAAACAAGTCTGTTAAGAAAATGTTAAGAAAGTGCCAAAAACTTTTATAAACAGCTTACTGGATCACAGTTCCCGCTTTCCCGGCGATGCTTTCTCTGGCCCTCGACAGGGAGGTGATAATCGCCTTCCGGCCCTTTCCGTTTTCAATGAAGTCTATGGAGGCGGTGATCTTAGGAAGCATGGAGGCAAATTCGAAGTGCCCCTTATGGGCAAATTCCCTGGCCTCCTCCACACTCATCTGGCTGATGGGCTGCTGCTTTTCTGTGCCGTAGTTGAGGGTCACATTATCCACACTGGTGAGGATCATCAGCACATCCGCATCGATCTCCTTGGCCAGAAGCCCGCTGGCCAGATCCTTCTCAATGATGGCGCTGGCCCCCTTCAGATTATAGCCCTGCTCCATCACCGGAATCCCGCCGCCCCCGCAGGCGATGACGATCTGATCTGCATCCATCAGCGCCTTGATGGCGTCAATCTCCACAATCGCCACCGGCTTGGGGGATGCCACGATCCGGCGAAAGCCTTTTCCCGGCTCCTCCGCCACATAGTTCCCCTTTTCCTCCTCCAGGGCCGCCTCCTCGGCTGTCATGTAACGGCCGATTTTCTTCACCGGCGTGTAAAAGCTCTCGTCATAGGTATCCACCATCACCTGGGTCAGGATAGTAGAAACCGGCTTGTAGATTCCCCGCCGCACCATTTCCGATCGAATGCCGTTCTGTAAGTCGTAGCCTATATAGCCCTGGCTCATGGCAGAGCATACAGACATGGGGGCCATACTGTATCCATTGTGCTGTTTTCCGAACTCATTCATTGCAGTGTGTATCATCCCCACCTGAGGCGCATTGCTGTGAACCAGGGCTACCTGCCAGCCCTCCTGGATAAAATCTGCAATCACCCTGGCGGTTGAGGCTACTGCCGCCTTCTGCTCCGGAAGATTTGTCCCTAATGCATGATGGCCCAGAGCCATTACGATCCGTTTTTTTGCCATATTGATTCTTCCGCCTTTCTATAAATATAAAATAGCCTAGAAAATTTTAATCCCCCGTGTTATGATAGAGCAAACAGCATTAAAAATCAATGATGAATTCATTTAAAGGGGGATCAACTTCCATGAAATTACTATCAGTGGCAATTCCCTGTTATAATTCTGCCAGCTATATGGACCGCTGCATCCAGACCCTTCTTGCCGGCGGGGAGGAGGTGGAGATTCTTATAGTGGACGATGGCTCCACTAAGGATCAAACGCCTCAGATTGCAGATGCCTATGAACAGCAGTATCCAACCATCTGCCGTGCCATCCATCAGGAGAACGGCGGACACGGTGAAGCGGTAAATACAGGCCTGCGGCTGGCCACAGGGACATTTTTTAAGGTGGTAGACAGCGATGACTGGGTGAATGAAGAAGCTTTTCAGTCTATTCTTACCGTTCTCCGCCAGTATCAGGAGCCAGATGGCGGGGATACACTGGATATGCTGGTGAGCAACTTCGTCTATGAAAAGCAGGGCGCCCGCCGGAAAAAGGTGATGAACTACCGGACTGCCTTTCCGAAAAATGAGCTTTTCTCCTGGGAGGATGTCCGCTTTTTTATGAAGGGACAGTACATCCTGATGCATTCAGTCATCTACCGCACCAGCATGCTGAAGGACTGCGGCTTGGTCCTCCCTGCCCACACCTTTTATGTAGATAATATCTTCGTGTACCAGCCCCTTCCCCATGTGAGGAAGCTGTACTATCTGGATGTGAATTTCTACCGCTATTTCATCGGCCGGGAGGACCAGTCGGTGAATGAAGCAGTGATGATCAGCCGGATCGACCAGCAGCTTCTGGTCACCCGGGAGATGATTAATTTCTACGATATTACCAGGATAAAGCCCTGGAAGCTGCGGCATTACATGATGTCTTATCTGGAGATCATGATGACCGTCTCTTCCATGCTGGCCATCCAGTCCAATGATCCGGTGAATTTCAAGAAGAAAAAGGAATTATGGCAGTACCTGCGAAGGCAGAATCTGTTCCTTTTCCTCCGTCTGCGCTGGGGCTTCTTAGGCCAGGGCGTCAACCTGCCGGGAAAGGGCGGCAGGAAAATCTTCAGCGTCTGCTATAAAATCACCAGGAAATTCTACGGTTTTAATTAAACTGTAGCGATATCCACCAGGGTCAGGCCCTTCGCCTTATTCTCCATGCTGGTGGCCAGAGCCTTTGCTGTATCCAGGGAGGTGAGCACATTCACACCGGTTTCGATAGCATTTCTCCGGATGATAAAGCCGTCACGGCTGTGCTCTGCTCCCTGATGGGGGATATCGATGATCAAATCAATCTCATGGCCCAGAACCAGATCCAGAAGGTTCGGTGATTCCTGCTCCAGCTTGCGCACCGGGATAGCCTTCACCCCTGCCTCATTCAATGCCTTTGCCGTGCCCTTTGTGGCAAAGATCTTATACCCCAGAGCCGCAAATCTTCCGGCGATGGGAATCAGCTCCTCCTTATCTGAATCCCGGACTGTGATAATCATGTTCTTATATTTAGGAAGCTTGATGCCTGCCCCCAGAAAGGCCTTGTGAAGCGCTTCGTTAAAGGTTTTTGCGATTCCCAGGCACTCTCCTGTGGATTTCATCTCCGGCCCCAGATTAATATCTGCGCCCCGGATTTTCTCAAAGGAAAATACCGGCATCTTGATAGCGTAATAGGCTCCCCTTGGCTGAAGCCCCGGGGTATATCCAAGCTCTCTTATCTTCCTCCCGCAGATGATCTGGGTGGCCAGCGGTACGATAGGGATGCCTGTCACCTTGCTGATATAAGGTACGGTGCGGGATGCCCGGGGATTTACCTCGATGATATACACATCCTCCCCGTCCACGATAAACTGGATATTAATCATCCCTTTTACGTGGAGGGCCTTCGCCAGCTTCCTGGTATACTCCACCATGGTCTCCACATTGCCTTCCGTAATATTATAGGCGGGATAGACGGAGATGGAATCCCCGGAATGAACCCCCGTCCTCTCGATATGCTCCATAATGCCGGGAATCAGGATGTCCTCCCCATCGCAGATGGCGTCCACCTCCAGCTCCTTGCCCATAATGTACTTATCCACCAGGATGGGATGCTCCTGGGCAATTTGATTAATAATTCCTATAAACTGGTCTATGTCCTGGTCATTAATGGCGATCTGCATTCCCTGCCCACCCAGCACATAAGAGGGACGAACCAGAACTGGATAGCCTAATTTTGCTGCTGCCTCCTTAGCTTCCCTGGCTGTGTAAACCGTAACCCCTGCCGGCCTTGGGATCTGGCACTGCTCTAAGATCTCATCAAACCGCTCCCGATCCTCTGCTGCATCCACATCCTCTGCCGCGGTTCCCAGGATGGGCACTCCCATCTTCATCAACGCCTCTGTCAGCTTTATGGCAGTCTGTCCGCCGAACTGAACCACCGCTCCGTCCGGCTTCTCCACATCCACGATATTCTCCACATCCTCCGGCGTCAGCGGCTCGAAATACAGCTTATCCGCGATATCAAAATCCGTGCTCACTGTCTCCGGGTTATTATTCACAATAATGGTCTCAAAGCCTTCCCTGCGAAATGCCCAGGTGCAGTGTACCGAGCAAAAGTCAAATTCGATTCCCTGGCCGATGCGGATGGGACCGGAGCCCAAGACAAGGACCTTTTTCCGATCCTGGTTTCTCTGGGCCTCATTCTCCCCTCCGTACACAGAATAGTAGTAGGGCGTCTGGGCGGTAAACTCTGCAGCGCAGGTGTCCACCATCTTAAAGGCAGCCTGGATTCCATAGCGGGAGCGGAGCTCCTTTACCCTTTCCTGAGGAATATGGGTCAGCCTGGCGATAACTGAGTCAGGAAATTCCATCCCCTTTGCCTTCTCCAGAACCTCCTGAGACAAGGCCTTCTCTGCCGGCTCCCCTGAAAGCACCTTCTCCCCCGCCCTGCGCAGCCGTTCCTCCATCCGCACAAGGACCTCCAGCTTATGGATAAACCAGATGTCAATCTGGGTAATTTCGTGGATCCGGTCGTAGGTCACGCCCCTGCGCAAGGCCTCTGCAATCACCCAGATTCTCCGGTCATCCAGCCTGGAAAGCATGGTTTCCAGCTCATCATCTGTAACCCCGGTAAAATCATAGCTCATCAGGCTGTCCACATGCTGCTCCAGGGAGCGGATCGCCTTCATCAGCGCCCCCTCAAAATTCGTGCAGATGCTCATCACCTCACCGGTTGCCTTCATCTGGGTGCCCAGCACCCGCTTGGCGCTGATAAACTTGTCAAAGGGCAGGCGGGGCATCTTCACCACGCAGTAGTCCAGCATCGGCTCAAAGCTGGCATATGTCTTCTGGGTAACTCCATTCTTAATCTCATCTAAGGTATAGCCCAGCGCGATTTTCGCCGCCACCTTGGCGATGGGGTAGCCGGTCGCCTTAGACGCCAGAGCAGAGGAACGGCTTACTCTGGGATTCACCTCGATGACACAGTATTCAAAACTGGTGGGATGAAGGGCATACTGAACATTACACCCGCCAGTGATCCCTAATTCAGTGATAATGTTCAGTGCGGATGTCCGAAGCATTTGATATTCCTTATCCCCCAGGGTCTGGGAGGGAGCCACTACAATCGAGTCTCCTGTATGGATACCAACTGGATCGATATTTTCCATGTTGCAGACGGTAATCACATTCCCAGCTCCGTCCCGCATCACCTCGTACTCGATTTCCTTCCATCCGGCGATACAGCGCTCCACCAGAACCTGCCCTACCCTGGACAGGCGAAGGCCGTTCCCCAGAATCTCCTCCAGCTCCTCCTGATTGTGGGCGATCCCACCACCGCTTCCCCCTAAGGTGTATGCTGGGCGGAGAACCACCGGATAGCCGATGGAATTGGTAAAAGCGATTCCGTCGGCTATATTCTCCACCACCTGGGAGGGGGCTACCGGCTCCCCGATCTTTTCCATGGCCTCCTTAAACTCCAGCCGGTCCTCCGCCCTTTTTATGGTGCTGGCAGTGGTTCCGATGAGGCGGACATGATGCTCCTCTAAAAACCCGGACTCTGCTAATTCCATGGCAAGGTTCAACCCTGCCTGCCCTCCCAGAGTAGGCAGCAGGCTGTCTGGCTTTTCCTTTTGGATCAGCTGCTCCACCACCTGGACGGTAAGGGGCTCGATATACACTTGATCTGCGATATCCTTATCAGTCATAATGGTAGCCGGGTTGGAATTCAGCAGCACCACCTGGATCCCCTCTTCCTTTAAGGAGCGGCAGGCCTGGGTTCCGGCATAATCAAATTCTGCCGCCTGTCCGATAATAATCGGGCCAGAGCCGATCACCAAAACCTTTTTAATCTCAGCATTCTTTGGCATTACGGGTTCACCTCCATCATCTTCATAAACCGGTCAAACAAGTATCCGGAATCCCTTGGCCCCGGGCAGGCCTCAGGATGGAACTGTACGGTAAAAATCTTCTTTCCTGTATAGGACAGGCCTTCATTGGTGCCGTCATTTACATTTACAAAGGCTGGCACTGCCACCTTTGGATCCAGGGAAGACATATCCACTGCATAGCCGTGGTTCTGGGAAGAGATATAGACCCTCCCGGTTTCCAGATCCTTAACCGGATGATTTCCGCCCCGATGGCCGTACTTTAGCTTATAGGTGGAGGCTCCGGTGGCCAGGGCCATCAGCTGATGCCCCAGGCAGATGGCAAATATAGGGATCTGGGATTGATACAGCTTGTGGATCTCTTGGATAATCTTTGTATTCTCCGCTGGATCTCCAGGGCCGTTGCTGAGCATGATTCCATCGGGCGCTGCAGACAGGATTTCCTCTGCGCTGGTCGCTGCCGGATAAACCGTAACCTGACATCCCCGTTCATTCAGCGCCCGGGCGATATTCCTTTTGGCCCCCAGATCCAAAAGCGCCACCTGCTTCCCCGGGCCAGGGAGCACGTACCTTTCTCTGGTGGAGGTCCTTTCCACCACGCCGGTAACCCGGTAGGATTTCATCCGTGCAATGGGCTCTGACAGATCCTCATATGGTTTTGTGGTGATCATGCCATTCATAGTTCCCTTTTCTCTCAGCCGTTTTGTCAGGGCTCTTGTATCGATCCCGCAGATGCCGGGAATATCGTATTGCTTTAAAAAATGCTGGATTGTATCCTGGCTTCTGAAATTGCTGGGGATTTGAGATAATTCGCGGACAATGTAGCCCTCTGGCCAGGGCGCTGAGGATTCCATATCCTCCGGACAGATGCCATAATTTCCGATCAGCGGATACGTCATCACCACTGCCTGTCCGGCATAGGATGGATCGGTTAATACCTCCAGATAGCCGGTCATGGATGTATTGAATACGATCTCGCTGATGACTTCCCGGTCAGAACCGATGCTGCTGCCAGTAAACACAGTTCCATCTTCCAGTATAAGGTATGCTTTCATGTGGGGATACCTGTCCTTTCTTAGATAAATAAGCATAATAAAACATTTTGAAGGCATTTTTGCCCAAATTGAAACGATTATATCTGATTTCACCTGATTTTTCAACCGCTTTTTCCCATAAATATCTTTTAGTATGCCTAACTTTTTTTGTTTTTTCAAAATCAGGAATCATATACACTTCCCCCTGCTTATACTGTAGTAATACCAGAAACAGGAGCATACTATGCCATTTTTTCATGTACAGGAGGCTGTGGCACCGCCTGATGCCTCCTCCCCCTCCTTCACGAATCACGGCCTTCTCCAGGTTCATGTCACTTCTATCCTGAATAATTTTCCTATCCGGGATGCCAGAGTCACCATCAAGACTCCAGGCAGTGACGGAAAGGTGGTGGAACAGCTGACCACTGACAGCTCCGGGCAGACCCAGGAGGTCTCCCTCCCTGCCCCTGCAGAATCCATCAGCCTGGACGCTGCCCAGGCAACCGATACCAGACCCTATGCTGAATACGATCTCACCATCGAAGCCCCGGGCTATGAGCCGTTATCCATAAGCGGCACAGAAATCCTTTCCGGCTCCACTGCCCTGCAGCCGGCGGCCATGACGCCTGAAAATGAGGGACTGCCTCCAGAAGATTCTGTGGTCATCCCCGACCATACCCTCTACGGCATCTATCCTCCGAAAATCGCGGAACCAGAGATCAAGCCGGTAAATGAAAGCGGAGAAATCGTCTTAAGCCGGGTAGTTGTTCCGGAGACCATCGTGGTTCATGACGGAGCTCCCACGGACCGGTCCGCTTCCAATTATTATGTGCCCTATCGGGACTATATAAAGAATGTAGCCTCCAGCGAGATCTACTCTACCTGGCCGGAATCCACGATCCTGGCCAATGTCCTGGCCATCATGTCCTTTACTCTGAATCGGGTCTACACTGAATTTTACCGGAATCAGGGGTATGACTTTACCATCACCTCCTCTACCGCATTTGATCATAAGTGGATATACGGCCGGAACATCTTCCAGAGCATCAGCCTGATTGTAGATGAGGTTTTTGACAACTATCTGTCCCGCCCGGAGGTGCGTCAGCCCATTTTGACCCAGTACTGTGATGGGAAGCGGGTGCAGTGCCCGAACTGGATGACACAATGGGGTTCCTGCTCCCTGGGCGAGCAGGGCTACAGCGCCATCCAGATCCTCCGGCATTTCTACGGGGATTCCATCTACATTAATACAGCAGAGCAGATCTCCGGCATTCCCGCCTCCTGGCCGGGAAATAATCTTTCCATCGGCTCCTCCGGTCCCAAGGTCCGGCAGCTTCAGGAGCAGCTGGACGCCATCGCCACGGTCTACGCAGCCATCCCCCGGGTATCCATAGACGGTATCTACGGTCCTGCCACCGCCCGATCCGTATCGGCCTTCCAGTCAGTCTTCGGCCTCCCGGAAACTGGCATCGTGGATTTTCGAACCTGGTATCGTATCTCCCACATCTATGTCAGCGTAACAAGAATCGCGGAGCTGAACGGATAAAGAATCCAGCAAAAAAGGGGCAGCTCTCCCTCTTATCCGGAGATGCTGCCCCCTTGCAGTTTAGTTCTCTATGCCGCTTTTTGCTCCTCCCGAAGGAGATAGCGGACCTCTCTTTTTAGCTGGTTCCTCAGCGTCCACTCTCTAAGCCGGTAGCCGCCCACAGACAATATCACTTCATAGCAGCTTTTCTTAAACTGGTTCATCATCGTCATCACTTCTTTCTGGCTATCTATCTTTGTTTTCGTTTCTTTAATGATACCAGAAATTCTCCCTGAATGTATTAAGAAAAGCTAACGGTTTCCCGTCAATTTTCCCGAACCTTTACGAAATATTCTCTGTCCAGGCAGTCAGAGCACTCCCTAGAGCTGCTCATTCCAGCACACAGCCCCATAGGGACGGATGCTCATCTTATAGGCGCAGCCCTCTCCCACCGCTTTCTCGATGTAAGCCGTGTATTCCTCCACCAGATCATTGGGAAGCATGGCCATGATCACGCCGGCGAAGCCGCCGCCATGAATTCTGCAGGCGCCTCTCTTCTTTTCCTGAATAAACATCTCTGTAAGGGCAAGGGTTACCGTGATTCCCTGCTCCTGGTAATTCGAATTAGTATAACAGTTCTGCAGATACTTCCAGGAGGAGTTTCCTGAGGCAGTAATGTTCTCCAGGAAATCCTCAAACCGCCCTTCCCTTAAGGCCGCTACCTCACGCTCCACCTTCTTGTTCTCCTCAAAGAAGTGGAAGGCACGCATAACAGAACGGTCACCGGCGAACTGGCGCACAGCAGGAAGCTGATCGATCACATCCTGTTCCTTTACCTCTGCCAAAACCTCCTTGCCAAAATACTCTGCCACCTTCTTCATCTCTGTGGGAACCGCGGAGTAATCTGCGCTTAAATCAGCATGTCCCTTTCCAGTCTGCACGATAATCAGGCTGTACCCGGCCGAGGCAAAGTCGAAGTCGATCTTCTCTACCACCGGATTGGCAGGAACCAGAAAATCAATGGTAATCAGCCCCCCTACCGCGCAGGCCATCTGGTCTAATAGTCCGGACGCCTTGTTCCAGAAGCGGTTCTCAGCGTATTTTCCAATATGGGCATATGTAACCGTGTCCACCCTTCCTTCGTTAAAGAAGGTATTTATCATGGCGCACAGGAGCATCTCATAGGCCGCGGAGGAGCTGACGCCTGCCGCACTGATCACATTGCTGGTGATATACGCGTTAAAGCCTCCGATCTTACAGCCCATCTCCAAAAAGCCATTTAACAGCCCCTTGGTCAGATCAATGGTTCCTGCCATCTTCGGTCCCGGGGTCAAATCCTCCAGATCAATGGTGAAATCCTGATTATAGGTTTCACTGATAATACGTACCATCTGGCTGTCATTCTTTGCCGCCACTCCCACACAATCCAGATTAATGCTGCCTGCAAGCACCTTCCCATGATTGTGATCCGTGTGGTTCCCGCTGATCTCAGTCCGTCCCGGAGAGGTGAACAGTGCGATGTCCTGGTCTCCAAATATGTGTTCATAGCTCTTTACCAGCTTCTGATACCGGAGGATATTTTCCTCCTCCTGCCCGATACCATAAAGCTTTGCCATAAGCTGTTTACTCTCACTGCTTTCCAGCAACTGTAATGTTTCCTGAACCTTCATAGCCATTTCTCCTTTATTCATAATATGGGAGCCAAAGGATTCTGACCCCTGTGATACACAGTTTGATCCTTGTAAGTATAGCAAAATTTCCGGAAAGCAACAATAGAATATTCTTCGAAATTTATTTGCTATTTTTGTTGGTTTTCCACTATAATCGCAGCATAAGGCAGAGATGGTTATGGATACTTGTCATTTATCCTGCTTTGTGGTATTCTAAACCATATATTATCGTATATTTTTTTGGATTAGGGGAGGATTATTTTGAAAATTCAAGAATCTGCCGAAAATTATCTGGAAACGATACTAATGCTCCAGGAGAGGAAGGCTCATGTGCGATCCATTGATATTGTGAATGAGCTGGACTTTTCCAAGCCCAGCGTCAGCATAGCCATGAAGAACCTTCGGGAAAACGGCTATATTCTGATGGACAAGGATGGCTACATCACCCTGACAAAAGCCGGACAAAAAATCGCAGAAACCATGTATGAGCGCCATCTGTTCCTGTCTCAATGGCTGGTCCGGCTGGGCGTGGAGCAGCAGACCGCTGTCCATGATGCCTGCCGCATCGAGCATGTGATCAGCGCAGAGAGCTTTGAAGCCATCAAGCGCCATGTAGAATCCTCATAGAAGGATCGGCCTGCGCTTCTAAACCTTCATGCGCCGCTAACGCGGCGCACCACCACACATGAAAGCCGATTGCTCCGCACTTTGTGTTCCCGCAATCGCCGTCACAGTAACCTTACGGGAGAAATGCCCAGGCCGCTGCAATCACAATCGTCGGGAGAAGATTGGCCACCTTCACCTTCTTCCCCCAAATCAGGTTCAGCCCCACACAGAAAATCAGCATGGAACCGGTTAATGACAAATTCGCCAGCGCCTGCTCTGTCATCAGGGGCTGGATCTGCCTGGAAAGCAGGGTAATGGTTCCCTGAAAAACCACAACCGGAATCACGGAAAAGATACAGCCCTTTCCCATAGAGGCTGTCATAATTAAAATGATAATAAAGTCCAGAACCGCTTTTGCCGCCAGGGTAGAGTAATTCCCCATAAGCCCGTCCTGAACTGCGCCTACCACTGCCATGGCGCCGATGCATACCGTCATAGACGCTGTTACAAATCCGTCCACAAATCCTGTATCTTCTTCGCTCTTCGTCTTTTTCTTCAGCCATTCTCCAAATTGTTCCAAATGATAGTCCAGATTCAGCCACTCTCCTGCCAGGGCGCCCATGGAAAAGCTGCCGATCATCATCATCGTTCCGCTGCTGGTAAGCCCCTCCCTGGTCAAAACCAGCATCTTTTCCATGCAGCCGCTGATTCCTAAAAACAATACGCTGATTCCCACCCCGCTGGTCAAGGTATCCTGATACCGCTTCTTCATCCTTTTTCCAAACAGCAGTCCGCCTGCCCCTCCTGCCAGGATCCCCGCTGCATTGATTATGGTTCCTAATCCAATCACTCCAAGTCCTCTTTTCTTTTATGTTTTTACATTATTTCCCTGACATGCACCATTTCCGAATACAGCCATACATTACCAATAATAAAGGAAAAACCAGAGGTCTTTTATGTCCCAATATACCCCCACAACTGGAATCATCACACAAATCGACTGGCAAACCAGCGATCCAGCGCAGCTGGGCTGCTCCCTTATGGTCTCGTTCCGAAGTATGGATCAGGGAGATATCCATATGATTGTGAACGGCTCTACTTATGTGGTGGATAACCGGCAGCTGAAGGTAGGCGACCAGGTAACCTTCTTCTATTCCTTATATGCCCCGGTTCCCCTGATCTACCCGCCTCAGTACCAGGCAGTCGCTGCCGTCCATACCCCTTCCGGGCAGTATGCTACACTGGATGTATTTCATCAGATTCCATATAATAGCCAGCTGACCAATCCAGATGACACCCTGCGGCTGAATCTTTCCGCTGCCACCTATCGGGTGCTGCCAAATGGTCAGCCCTTCGGAGGTGCTTTATCCGGCAAATTGCTCCTTGTGCTGTATGGTGCAACCACCCGAAGCATCCCCGCCCAGACGACGCCGGATAGGATCATCGTATTTTGCAGTGAATCCCAATAAGGACTAAAACCTCGGGTTCCCTGTGACTTTCACTCACAGGGAACGCCTCGCAGGATACTGGCCGTGAACAGCAACACTAAAAGATCAGCTCCATCTGCTCCGCCACCTGTACCCTGGAAAGCTCCATCACCTCCGGCTCATTCCCCCGGAGATGATTGGCCTTCAGATACTGCATCCCGCTCCTTAAGCTGGCGGCAATCAGGTTCAAAATATAAATATTGTCAAACCGATTATAAATTGACTCGCCGCCCAGACCGGTAAGGCAGATAAGCTGGGTATTGGTTTTTTTTGCCACATCCATCAGCGGCTTTAGCAGATGGGCGGCATTGGTCTGAGCAAAGGGATTGTCCATGAGAAGGACCTTCCCCTCATTCCGATCCGCAAAGATATCTGCCTCATCCTTCCGCATATAGTAGAGAAGGCTTGACAAGATAACAAATGCAGATAAAAAGCCCTCCCCGCCGGAGTTTTTTGCCACCTCAGCCCAGGTAATGGGATATTCCCTCTGCTCCTCGATCTTATAGAGCTTGATCTGCACATTCCCGATGCCGATCACCGTATCATAAAGGTTGCGGGTGGTGATCCTGGTTCCCAGATATTCCTGGATATTTTCATTTTTCTGCAGAATGCGAAGCCCCTGTTTTGTGGCCTCCTGAATCATGTCCTGGAGCCGGATATGATACAGATTCTCATTTTCCTCCCACTCCGGCAGCTGGATCTTCAGCATTCTTACCGGGCGCTCCCGGATGGTGATGGTGGAATTCCCATCTATCCGGTCCAGATTTTGGTGCACTTCATGGATATAGTCCTCCAGAAGCTCCACGATCTTTTCCTTTTCTTTTTCAATCAGGGAGATATCCACCTCCAGCTTTTCCATCAGGCTGTCATAGGACTGAAGTGTGGTGGAAAGCTGGCGGATCACATGACTGGCCTCATCCGTTACCTCCAACATGGCCTCCAGCGGTTTTTTGTAGAAATCATCTTGAAAGATTTCCATCCGTATCATTCGGTTCAGCATCTGAATCAGCCGTTCCTTTGCCCCCTGCCGCTCCTGAAGCGTCTGCTTGTAATCCCGCACCAGCATTCCATGAAAGTCCCTCCGCTCCTTGCCTGTCATAGCGGCGATGTCCTGATCCCACTCCGGAAGCACGTCTCCCGGGGAAAACAGGCTGTACTCAGAAAGGGCGGTCAGGTTCTCATCATAGCTTCTCTGCCGCTCCTTTAAGGCAGCCTCCTCCTTTTTGAGCTCTCCCTCCTGATAGCGGAGCTGATTCTTTCTGGCCTGAAAATCCTGATTCTGTATCTCATTTTTGGGAAGGGGCTCCTCTTTCCCGCATACCTCCAGCATCTTTCCTGTGCGGTCCCGCTTCTGCTGCTCCAGGCTGGCGATGGCTGTCCTCTCTTCCATCCACAGGCCCTGCTTCTGCTTATCCTTCTTTTCCCGATCCTCCAGCAGAGCCTCCTGGTGAAGTTCCTCCTTTCGGTCATAGAAGACCTCCCCATAGTCCTCTTCCTTAAAATGGTACTTTTCATGAAGGTATTCTAATTCCATAGACGCCTTCTGGCAGCGAAGGCTGGCCCGCTTCTCTTCCTCCTCCAGCTCCTGGAGCTGCTGGGACAGATGGCTGGTAATCGCCAGATATCTGGCCTCCATGGCCTGCAGTTCCTTCCCTGATGCTTCTTCCGGTACTCCTTCTGCTTCCAAAGGTTCCTCTTCTTCTCTGGAAGCAGGCTCCTGCCCCTGGTATTTTATATAGATGCCTTCCTGTTCCTTAAGCCTCTGGCCCGCCTGCTCCAGATGGTTTCCCTTGCTCTCCAGCGTCCTCTGCTGATCCTGCATCCGCTCTGCTCCAGCCACAGTCACTGCCTTTTGCTGCTCCAGCCTGGTCAGATGCCGCTTGCAGTGCTCCAGCTCCAGACGGTTTTCGCCGTACTGCTTATAGGCCTTCCAAAGTTCACCAAAATCCTTTAAACGCTTTGTTTGATCCTCCAGCCGGCGGCCCAGGCTCTGGAACGCTTCCTCCAGGCCTTTTATGGTCTGCAGCAGCTCCTCCCTCTCCTTCTGGCTGGCCTGGAGCTGGGTATCCAGAATTTCAAGCTCCTCCTTAAGCGCTTCTAAGCGCTGTTCATTTTCCTGATAATTTTTCTGGTTCACTCTTTGGTTGGTCACAATCTCCTGCCGTTTAAAGTATTCCTGGTATTCCTGCTGGCGGAGGCGGATTGCCTCCTGCTTCTTTTCAATCTGCTGCGCCTTGCTTTGGATCAAACGCCCCAGCGCCTCTTCATTCAAAAGCTTTTCATTAAACAGCATGTAAAAGCTGGTGCCCTTAAGCCTTTGCATTCCTGTGGCCTCTCCAGGCAGCTCCTCCAGCTGTTCCCGGATTAAGATCGGAATCGGAAAGGAGGTGTATACTTGTCCGGCGCTTTGGGACAGCTTTTCTGTCTCTCCCTTCGACAGGATCAGGCCGTAGGGAAGGAATGGGCGCCTGCGGACCAGCTCCCGGTTTTTCTCCTCCCCATATCCATTTTTCCGCAGCCATTCCATGCCGTAGACGATGGGAAGACCCAGGTTTTTCAGCTCTTCCTCCAGCTCACTCCCAAGCTCAAGCGTCTTTCCCTGAGTCAGCTGACGGTATTCCTTCTGCAGCTGATCCTCCTCCCGCTCCAGATTCTTCCGGATACTGGAAAGCTCCTTCAGCTTCCGATCCGACACAGCCAGAATCCTGGGCAGATCAAATAATGCCTCCTCCTCCAGCTCCAGATACCTTAGCACCACCCTACGCGCGCTCAGCTCCTCTTCAAAGGTCTCCCTCCGCTGAGACTCCTGGCTCTGCTCCTGTTCCTTCCTGGCCTGTTGGATTTTCTGCTGCTGCAAAAGCCTCTCCAGCTGCTTCTCCTTCTCCTCTGCCTTTTCCTGACTGCTCCTTATCCGCCTCCGCTCCCTGCTGCATTCCTCCAGCTCCTTCTCATAGCCTGCCTTTCGGATCTCCAGGCTCCCCGGCTCGTATTCCCCCAGAATATTCCGGGTCAGCTCCTCCTGATGCTCTGTGCAGAACCGCTCCTCCACCTGGTCATAGGAGGCCACCTGGCTTTTAAGCCCGCCTTCCCTGGAAACCTCGGCCAGGATAGCTTTCTCCAGCTGGGCAAGCTTCTCCCGCCCCTCCAAAAGCTTTTGGGACAGCTGCCTGCGGCCAGCCTGATTCTCCTCAAGAGCCTTCTGATTTTCCTGAAGCGCCCGGCAATAATACCGGTACAGCCTTCCCCCTAAAGCTTCCCGCTCCGGGGCAAGCTCTGTCTCCTCCTCGCGGGAAACCCGGATTTTCTGCCGGATCCGCTCCAGCTCTCCCTGCTCCTCCCAAAGGCTTTCCCTCTGCTTTGCACAGGCAAGACGGTGAAGGCGCCCTTGTATCTCCTGGATTTCCCGGCCCAGCTCCTCCCGCTCCAGCTCCAGCATGTCCCGGTTGCTGACCCGGTAATGAAGCTTTTGCTCCAGCTCATAAAGCTCCATGGACAGCTTCTCATACTCGATGCGCCGGATCCTCTCCCCGATCTCCTCCAGCTGCCTTCCAAGCTCCTTAAGCCTTCCCTCATCCAAATCCCGCAGTCTTCCCAGCTCCCGGATAAATAACGCGATCTGGGCCTGACGGAACCGAACCTGCTCCTCCTTCTGGCTGTATCGCTCTGCCTGCTCCTCAATGGGCGCCGCCTCCTCTTTAAAGCTGCGGATCCGATCCCTTCTCTGGATTTTCGATTGGTTCTCCTGGTACTGCCCCACATATTTTTCCAGAATCGACTGAAATTCTTTCATCCGGTTCCGCTCTTTATTCAGCTTGCTCTCCACTGCATCCAGGAACCATTTCTCCACCAGCCCCTTCTCATCGCGGCAGTCGGAAAACAGCTCAGAAAGCCCGGACTCCTTTAGGTTTACCTTCTTTATAATCGTTTCCCATTCCTTGTAATGGATCTGATATTCCTGGAGCTTCTCAAAATACTGGCGCGACTGGGCAGAATTATTCATGTCATAGCAGAAAAACTCCATGGACTGAGCCTTTTTGTAGGTCTCGAACATCTGCCTGCAGGCAGTAAAATTTTTTAATATCAGATCTTTGTTCTTCCTTTCCACAATAGGAAGATGATAGATGTCCTGGAGGCATGGCCCGCGGTACTCGCTGATCAGATTCACCATCTCCAGCGCCTCCCCGCTTTCATTGCCAGGATCCTGATTCCGGCGGACCATCATTCCGGTGAGCACATAGCCTGCTCCCCCGTCCAGCGCCCACTCCACCAAAATAAACGAGGGCTTCCCTGTGGTAAAGTAGCTCTCAAAGGGACGATCCTTTGCATCCCGGTAGCGCTTGTGTACAAAGGGAGCTGTCATCATCTGCACCAGCACGGATTTGCCCCCTCCATTCCGAAGGGAAATCAGCGTGCTCTCCCCCTGGAAATGAATGCACTCGTCACTGATGCGGATTGCATTATTATTATAATTAATATTCACCAGCCGAACCGCATTGATCTTACTCATCCTTCATCCCCTCCAATATCCGCAGCACCCGCCCATAGTTATTCTGATTCAGCAGATTCCAGTCCATAAAATTATCCAGCTTTTTCGTGGTCTTGATCATCTCGTCCTGCTCTACATAATCAATGAGCCCCTGCCGCTCCAAAAAAATCAGAATATTATGGAGGAAGCCCTCCTTGGTGGTTCTGGCCCTGGAGCCCTTTTCATCTGACTTTAGAGCTTCATAGGCCTGAAGCATATCAGCAAAGGCGATGCCGGCCTCCTCCTCCCTCTCCTCCCCGAAATTCTCCGCCCCTTCCTTCAGCCGTCCGGAAATACAGTTTTGCAGCTCTCCCACCCGGATATACTCCCTGGCCTTGCTGCTGCTCCCCTGTCCGTCATAAAACTCCACCAAAAGCGTCAGAATCACAAACTGAGAAAGATAATAATCCTTATCGGTTCCTGTGGATTTACAGAGAGCCGCCTTCAGCTGCGCCTTAGAAAAACCTAAAAAATCATTATTTTCCTTTGGGATCAGATAAATCGTATTCCCATACCGCTCTATATTACTGTCTGCAATCTCCCCCTGGGATTTCACTAAGTTCTGAACCGATTCCTGCTCCGCATATGCCTTATACAGCAGCCGCTCATCCTCCTCCCGCAGCTCATGATGCTCCAGAAGATAATAAAAAATCTCCTGGCTGGCCCGGATCTCCTCTATCTCATACGCCATAATGCGACTCCTCCCTGTTTATCCGGAAGCATACATTCGAGCACCGGATGCTTTTCCTGGTTCCATCCTCTGTCATCACGCCATGAAAGGCCACTGCCTCATGCTCGCTCAGACGGTGAATCTCCAGACAGCTCAGCCCCTGAAACGCCGGATCCGATTCCGCTAAATGGAGCAGCATGTCATTTAGCTGGAATTCCTCCGGGCGATCCTGTATATACTCGCTCCGCTCCTGCTTCAACGCCTCCAGATCCATCCTCCGGTTCTTAATCAGCTCCACCATAATTTCCTTAAAAATCTCAACTGTTGGAATCAGACGGGAAAGCTCCTCCTCTTTTCCGGATATCTTCCTGCAAATTTCCCCCAGGGTTATCTCCCCCTCATCCAAAGCATAAGAAAGAAGGCAGCTTAAGCTCTCCCGGTAGCGCCTTAGCTTTTCCCTGCGCTGCCTCTCCTTTTCCTGCTCCCAGGCTTCCTCATCAAAGTCCAGCGTCTCCTCACTATCTGCCTCTCCCCGCCGTCTCACAGGCCGCTGCAGCTGAAATGCCTTATTCAGGTTATAGATCTTCTCCCCATCCTGATTCAGCAAAGGCCGCAGGAAATAATCCAAATGCTCCAGCGCCGCCGGATGCTCCAGCACCTTGTCATACAACTCTGTCCGAAGGGGAAACCGGCGGATCAGAGACATCCTTGAAAGCTGCTCCAGCTCCCTGGTATACAGCGATTTTAAATCAAAATGACTGTTTAAAATCTTCTGATGCTCATCAATGGTCCGGTTTAAATAAACCTCAATCTCCTTCAGATGATTCAGCTTTTCCTCCTCCTCAGGAATCAGCTGCCGGATATTAATATTCTTCTCCTCCAGCTCCCTGGCCCGGGTTTTCACCAGCTCCCGGTAATTCTGGAACTTCTGCTTTGTATCGCTGATGGTGTCCAGGTTCTCCACCAGAATCGTCTCATAATCCTTCACCGAATAATTCAGGGCATTCCGGCGTATCTTCCCCATGGCCTCCTGAATCTTCTGCAGCTGCACCCGCAGCAAATTAAATACATTCTTAATCTCATCCACTGCCTTATCATAGCTCTGCTTCTCCAGATGCATCTGGAAAATCATCTCATGGATGGTAAGCTTCATATTATTTTCAATCTCCAGGGTGGATAAAAGCAGATTATAACCGTCATCGGTGAGATAATAAGAAGTGCGCTTAAACTCCTGATCCACATAGATAATCCGATTCGCAACATAGCTGATATGCACGGTCTGATATTCATTCTGTCCGAAATCAAAGCCATCAAAATACATGGCCTTTCCCTCATTACACAGGATCACATTAATAATAAAATCCCCCAGCTGCCTGCACTCATCGTAATTCATGCTTTTCTTAAAATGCCGGGTATTGACCGAGTCAATATATGCTCCAATGTCATCGATGGTACAGTGCTCCTCCCGCAGAGACTGCTCCATAATATAAAGCAGCAGGGTAAAAATCATATTGATCTGCTCATCTGTCTTTAAAAAGCCATACTGTCTCCAGGTGGTCTTCTGAATACTGTTCTGGAGCAGCATGGCATAAAGCCCTACGCTTTTCATCCTGCGGGGAAAATGATTTAAAAATTCATACTGCATGGCTTGCCTCTTAATCGGGAAATTTTCGCTTATGGTTACAGCCTTCATACCTTCTATCCATAAGATAGATTTACGTAAAAGTATAGCCTATCTATCCTGGAAATGCAACGAAAACTTACTCTGGCGGATTATTTAAATCGTCACTGCTATTTAAAATTTCCTGAGGAATATATCTCCCCTTTTCCAAAATACCCTTCATCTCCTCCACCCTGTCTGCCGGGAAATACTCCCAGAACGTCCCCTTCAGATTCCGGTTCTGCTGCTCCTTTGTCTCCGGCAGAAGAGACGCTCTCCTTCCCTTTTTCAGCATGGCTTCATAGGCTGGTATAAAGGGAAGGATCTCCCACTTTCCCTGGAAAGCCTCGGCCAGATTTTCATAGATGCCAATCCCTTCATAGTCCAAATCTCCAAAATAATAAATATGATTTCCCTCTGCCCTCATATAGGGCTCGATACAAAGCTGAAAATCCTGAAAGGAGCGGAGAATCCGCTTCCCTCCCCCATAAATCAAGGTTCCCACAGCAACCCCTAAGATCCTGCTTCCGCCCTCCAGAAGATGGCGGCGCATCGTATAAAAGGTATCCTTATTCTCTAAAATCAGAAGATTCTGGGGAACCTCCCTGGTGTGGGAATAGCAGGCCAATGGCTCCGCAGTTTCATAAATATTCAGCCCATCCATCTCCAGGCCGCAGTGCGCCAAAACCCGCTTTCCCTGCTCCTTCGCTAAAAATTTCTCCCGCCCCCAGATCTCAAAACTTCGCTCATTCACCGACTCCTGCCGGCTAAGCAAGTCGCCCCGCTCCTTAAAATATTCATTCAGCATCAGCACCCACAGGCGTTCCTTCCGGTAGGCATCAAGGTGGCGCAGATAATACTCTGTGGAAATCCTGGGAACCAAGCGAAACTTCAGCTCCTCCGTCAGCTCCGCCACATCCGTCTTCTCCTCCTCTGTCAGCCAATATTCCATATACAGCGCCGGCTTTTTTCCATTCCGTCCAGATGCCTTAACCGGACGAATCCGTCCAGACTCCAGGAGCTTGCGTATGTGGGCGTACTGCTGCTCATAGGGGAGGTGGCGGTGGGGTCTCGTTAATTCTTCCAGTGAAATACGTTTCATGGTTGGGTCCTCGCTATGTTAAGAGTTTTGCTATTTAAGTGAGCCACTGTGATCGCGGAAGTCTAGTGTGTCGCTGGCTGAGTGGGTGTCGCAGCCCGGTAGGATTCGCTGGCCAAGTGCGTGTCGCAATCCGTCAAGATTCGCTGGCCAAGTGGGTGGCGCAATCTGTCAAAATTCGCCAGCCAAGTGGGTGTCGTTACCCGTTAGGGACGCTAAGCTTTCGAGGTATCGGTGCAGGCGCATATTCGCCGGGAAGCTACGCACCCCAGCAGGCGGGTCCCAACGTCACCGCGCTCTCGCTCCGCCGAAAGCGTAACGGTGCGTAAGGTCCGTGAGAAACCGGACCTAAGCACCGACGGTTTCGGAGGGGATTCCTTATGGGACCCGCCTGCTGGGGCGCTGTGTATTCGTGGGCGGACTTGCGTTCTTAAGATACGGTCGCTGACTTGGTCTGCCTGCCCGCCCGTAGAATCCCGCCGCCTGACTCCTGACGGGGACCGCTCGCGCTATCGTGGGA
>CATOJE010000060.1 GCA_951800145.1 uncultured Lachnospiraceae bacterium
GATTTTTGATTTTTCGCCATGCCTTTCATCTCCTTTGCTCTTTCATTTGATAGTATAGGTTGTTCAACTTTTCCTGTCCACACTTATATACTAACACCAAAGGATGGGGAGCTTACAGATGAAACGGATTGCGAGGTCATCGACGCTTCCGGAAGGGTAGTTATGCCCGGCATGATTGACACCCATAACCATATGTGTGACCCAGGGCCCTTAAATTTCCGGGAGGACTGGGCATGCGGGTCAAAAAGCGCGGCCTCCGGAGGAATTACCACCATATGCGATATGCCTCTGCCCTGTGAGCCGGAGGTGCTGGATGAGAAGTCCTTCCAGAATAAGCTGGCGGCTGTGGAGGCCCAGTCGGTGGTGGATTTTGCCTTTTGGGCCGGCTTTACCCCGAAAAATCTGGGGGAGCTGAAAGGGCTCCATGAGCTTGGCTGCATCGGCTTTAAAGGCTTCATGTGCTTTGCCACAGACTCCTATCCCCGGATTACCGACTCCGCTATGGTGGAGGGTTTCCGGAAGCTGGCAGAGTTTCAGGGCCTTGGGGCCCTACACTGTGAGAATGCAGAGGTGGCAGCGGAAGGGCAGAACCGTTACTCAGAGCTCCACTGGGAGGATGAGGCCTGCTTTGATGAGGCCAGGCCATGGTGGGTGGAATATGACGCGGTGCAGCGGTCGGTGCTCTTTGCCCAGGAAACCGGGGCGCGGTTAGAGATCTGCCACTTATCCTCCGTGCAGACGGCGGAGTTTTTGAAACAGAAAAAAGCCCAGGGAAATCAAGTCTATGTCGAGACCTGCCCCCACTATCTTATTTTTGACAAGGAGGTTTTGAGAAGGGTGAAGGCTTTCGGCAAATGTACCCCGCCCTTCCGGAGCCGGGAGAATGTAGAAAAGCTGTGGGATTATGTGTTTGACGGAACTATCGATGTCATTGGTTCGGATCACGGCCCCTTCACGGATGAGGAGAAGACAGAAAAAAAGGATTTCTGGAAGGAATACTGCGGCTTCGGGTGCAATGATGTGATGCTGGCAGCGCTGATTACCGAAGGGGTACATAAGCGGGGAATGAGCTGGCCTAAGCTTTCCCGCCTTATCTCCGGGAACGCGGCGAGGATGCTGGGGTTGTATCCCAGAAAGGGGATCCTCGCCCCAGGAGCAGACGCAGATATCATCCTCATCGATCCAGATAAGGAATGGATCTATGACGGAAGGAAAAGCTTCTCTAAGACGAAAAGCGAAAGGGGCGTGTATCAGGGCTTTCCCCTGAAGGGCTGTGTCACCCACACCCTTGTGCGGGGAGAGCTGGTATACTGTGACGGGGAGATTCTGGTGCCCGAGGGCTACGGGGAATTTATCCGCCCGGTTTCCTCAGGCAAAGAGGCCAGGGAGACAGAAGATCTGTGAAAAAATTTGTGAATGAAATCTGTGAAAGAAATGCAGCCATCTCCAGGCAATTCCCTCCCGGAAGCAGGGGGAAGGCAGAAAATCGTTACAAGGATAGACAAGATATGCCGTCAAACCGGAGGGTATATTTTGCCATAAAAACTAAAAACTAAGAAAAGAAAGCGAGGAAAACATTATGAAAAAAGTAGTATCACTGGTATGCGCTTCTGCTATGATTTTAAGCCTTACAGCCTGCTTTGGCGGTTCAGGAAGCACGTCCGATACAGCAGCTCCGGCAGCGCCGGCCCAGACCGAGACAAAAACAGACGTGGCGGCTCCGGCAGAGAGCAAGGAAGAGCAGGCAGAGGCCCCCAAGGATGATTCCGATGACCCCATCATCATCGGCTTTATGGGATGGTCCTCTGGCCCGGACGCCATGTACGGCCTGGTTCCCCAGTATCTTCATGAGTACTATTTCAAAAATGTGAATGCAAACGGCGGATGGCTGGGACGTCCCATCGACTTCCGCACCTATGATATCTCCGGCCTGGACGGAGACTTCTCCGAGGCAGTAAATGTGGCCAACAAGCTGATCCAGGCAGGGGCGGACATCATCATGGGCCCATCCAACTCTACCCAGGGAAAAGCGGTGGCTGAGCTGTGCAATAACGCCGGCGTGCTCCATATTCCCTCCAGCCCGGCCCAGGCTGTTACGGTGGATGACAATGGGGCGGTGCGGGAATACACCTACCGCAGCGGCGCTACCCTTTCCGATAAGATGAACACCTTTGCCAACTACATGTATCATGAGTGCGGCGCGCCGAGGATCGCCATTCTCTACGAAACCACCCAGGTAGACTGTGTGGATATGTACCAGACCTTTCATGATGTCTACACCAGCTTAGGCGGCGAGATCACCGGGGTTTCCACCTATCAGATCAATGACATCGAGTTCCGCGCCCAGATCACCAGCCTGGCGGAAGCCAATCCGGACTACATCTTCATGCCGGCCATGGCGTACAAGGAATTAGGCTTTGCGGCCATGCAGATTAAGGAGCTGGGCTTTGATGGCATCAAGCTTCTGGGCACCAATGTGCTGGATAATCAGGATGTCATCGATCAGGCAGGCGCGGCTTTAGAGGGCTCCATGTTCTTAACCGAGGGGGATGTAAATGATGAGCGGTTCGCCGAGATTCGGGAGTGGTATGATGAGATCTACGGCATCAATGGTATGGCTCTTCACATCGACGGCCTGATCGCCATGAACGAGGCAAAAATCGCCGAGTACGCGGTAACTACCGCTGGCTCCACCGATGTAGAGGCTATGAAGAAGGCTTTGGATGAGATGACGGATCTGGAGTTAGTGACCACCCACATCGATGGATACGACCCGGAAACCCACAACCTGAAGGGAATCGGGTTCACCATTAAAAAGTTTGAAAACGGCGCTTATGTAAGCCAGGGAACCTACTCGGCCCCGTAATATTCCATTTCAATCGCAGCCCGGCGCACCCGATGCGTCTGGCTGCGCGTCAGCACAGGACGCTTCGGAAGCTTTGGGGTTCCTGCTTGCAGGTACAGGGAATGGCGGGAGCGTCCGCAGATTAAGTCGAGGTGAAATCAGTGAATACATTTTTACAGCAGTTAATTACAGGAATTTCCATAGGCAGTATTTATGCCCTGTTAGCAGTCGGTTACGCATTAGTATTCAGCGTGTTTAACTTCTCGAACTTCGGCTTCGGGGCAACCATGATGTTTGGGGCCTTTGCGGCCTACTACGTGATTCTGGGGCTGAAGCTGCCTCTTTTTGTATCGATTTTATTAGGCATGGCGGCGGCAGGGGTAGTTTCCATGATTTTTGAGCTGGTGATTTACCGGCCCATGCGGAAGAAAAACGTGATGCGGGTTTATCTGATGATCGCCGGCCTGGGGATTAATATCTTTGCCCCTAACTTTATGCTTCAGATCGTAGGCGGGGCGGTAAAGGGCTTCCCCTCCGACTGGGCGCGGGTGACCATGACTGTGGGCAGCGTAAATATTACCCGGTCCGACATGCTGGCATTGGCGATGTCCATTGCCTTATTGGCGCTTTTGTGGGTTTTCTTATATAAGACCAGGGTGGGGCTGGGAATCCGGGCCAGCGCCTTTGACACCCGGACCGCCGCTTTGATGGGGATCAATGTAAATGTTGTGGCCTCCGCCGTATTTCTCTTCTCCGGAGCGGCTGCCGGGGTGGCAGGCTGCTTCTACGGGATGAAGTATTCTGTCTATCCGGCCATGGGCGCAGTGGCCACCAAGGGCTTCATCGCCTCCACTGTGGGAGGGCTGGGGAGCCTGGGCGGGGCGGTTGTGGCCGGCCTGCTCTTAGGCTTTCTGGAGACCATGATCGCGTCATACATTTCCACAACATATCGGGACCTGTTTGCCTATGCCCTTCTTGTCATTGTGTTGATCTTCTTACCCGGAGGGCTGATGGGCAGGCAGGTACATGACAAACTGTAACCGTTCAGGCGGGGCAGCTTATTACCTGTCTGCGCCGGACAAGAAGCTGCGCGAACAGTTACAACAAAGGATAGGAGTAAAATATGGGATATCTTGAAGGTATATCAATCAGCATATGCATTAATATTGTCTGCGTCTGCGGAATCGCGATTTTAACCGGATATATGGGGCTGTTTTCCATGGGCCACGCCTGCTTCCTGTGTCTGGGCGCTTATACTTCCGCCTGTTTAACCAAGTATCTGGGGGTGAATTATTTCCTCTCTCTTCTGGCCGGGGGAGCGGTGGCGGCTGCCGGGAGCGTGGTCATCGGCATCCCCACCCTGCGGGGGAAAATATCCGGCGACTGCTTTACCATCGCCACCCTGGGCTTCGGGGAGGCGGTCCGCATCCTTATGGCAAATATCGGCACCAATCTCTTCGGCGGGGCCACCGGCCTTTCCGGCCTGGAGCATTTTACAAATTTAAAAAGCTCGGTGGTTATCGCGGTGATTGCGATTATCCTTACCAGGAATTATGCCAGGTCCCAGCACGGGAAGATCGCCCTGGCTATCCGGGACTACGCTGACGCCTCTGAGCTTTTAGGGGTCAATATTTTCCACGAAAAATTAAAAGCTCTGATGATCAGCGCCTTTTTCTGCGGAGTGGGCGGAGGGATGATGGCCCACTATTACGTTTACATCGTGCCGAATATTTTCGGTAATACCATGTCCAACAACCTTCTCACCTCGGTAGTGCTGGGCGGGGTCGCCTCCATCACCGGTCCGGCCACGGCTACCGGGATGCTCACCGCCATGCCGGAGGCCTTCCGGTTCTTAGATAACTGGAGGCTTTCCATCTATGGCCTGACCCTGCTGATTATCATGCGCGTCCGTCCGGAGGGGCTTTTTGCCTACAAGGAGATTACAGCGCCATTTACCGCCCTGTACCGGTGGATCAAGGCAAAGGCTTTGAAACCAGCCGCCAAGGCATAAGCCAGGAGGAAACACAGCAAAGACAGCTCCCCCTTGGGCCTGGCAGGCGTGAATGGGAGCAGAGAGGAGAAATGGATTATGGCAATATTGGAAATCAAAAATCTTTCCGTAACCTTCGGCGGGATTAAGGCGGTTCAAAATGTAACCTTGTCTGTGGACAATGGCGAGTTTGTGGGGCTGATTGGCCCCAACGGGGCGGGAAAGACCACGGTGTTTAACGCGGTTACCGGGGTAATCAAGCCTTCGGGAGGGGAGGTAGTCTTCGACGGCCAGGTGCTGAATGGAATGCGCCCGGATAAGATCGCTCACTTAGGGATCGCCCGCACCTTTCAGAACATCCGCATTTACCCCAAGCTTACCGCCAGGGAGAATGTGGAGATCGGGGTGGCCAGCATCCCCAAATACGATACCATCTCCGCCATGCTCCGCCTTCCCCACGTGAGAAGGTGGGACAAGGAGGTTAAGGAGATCAGTGAGAAATACTTAGGCCAGATCGGGCTGATGGAGTATAAGGATGTGAAGGCCGGCTCTCTTCCCTACGGCATCCAGAGAAAGCTGGAGATCGCAAGGGCTCTGGCTACCCAGCCAAAGCTGCTGTTTTTAGATGAGCCTGCCGCGGGAATGAATACGGCGGAAGGACTGGAGCTGGTAGATTTTTTGAAGCAGGTCCATGAAATGACGGGCATTACCATCATCCTGATTGAACATCATCTGGAGGTGGTGATGAATGTGTGCAGCAGGATTAATGTGCTGAATCTGGGCCAGCTGTTATTTACCGGCAGCCCGGAGGAGGTGCAGAAGAATCCGGAAGTAATTAAGGCATATCTGGGCGAGAGGAGAAAATAACATGGCAGAGTCTCCATTATTAGCAGTAAAGGATTTAGAGGTATTTTATGGAGGGATTCAGGCAATCCACGGGATTTCCCTGGAGCTCAAAAGAGGCGAGATGGTAGCGGTCATCGGGGCCAACGGCGCCGGAAAATCTACCTTGTTAAATACTATCGCCGGGGATAAGGGCTACCAGAGAGGAAGCATTACTTTTGAGGGAGAGCCCCTTCCGGGAAAGCCGTACCAGTTTGCGGAGAAGGGCATCTGCCTGGTGCCGGAGGGCCGGCGGATTTTTGTGAATTTAACGGTTTATGATAATCTTATGGTAGGCGCCTATACGGTCCGGGACAAGGAAAAGATAAAGGAGCGGTTAGAAGAGGTATATGACCTTTTCCCCCGGCTAAAGGAGAGGGAAAAGCAGATGGGCGGCACCTTATCCGGAGGAGAGCAGCAGATGCTGGCTGTGGGGAGAGCCATGATGGCCGGGCCTAAGCTGATGATGCTGGACGAGCCCTCCATGGGCCTGGCTCCGGTGATTATCGACGAAATGTTTGATAAATTTAAAAAAATCAACAGCAAATACGGCACCACCATGATTATCGTGGAGCAGAATGCCCAGCTGGCTCTGGACACGGTAAACCGGGCCTATGTGATGAGTGTGGGCAAATTTATCATGGAAGGGGCCTCCCAGGATCTGATCCATGATCCCAAGGTCCAGGAGGCTTATCTGGGCTTTAAGTAAGGGGATTTCGTCATTTGACCCTCGCAGCAATGCCCGGTAAAATGGGGCAGGCTCTCGCCAAATGCCTGCAAGCAGTTACTTGGCTCATTGCCCGCGGGAATAAAAACAGGAGGATTACAGGGATGACCTTAGATATATTAATTGTTCACGGAATTGTGCTCACCATGGAAGGGCCGGGCTGCGGCATCATCCCCGACGGGGCAATCGGCATAAAGAGGAACCGGATCGTGGCTGTGGGGGAGAGCAGCCAAGTGCAAAAGCAGTACACGGCCCACCGGGAAATCGATGCCAGCCACAAGGTGGTGATGCCGGGCTTTGTGGATGTCCACATGCACACCGGGGACACCATTGTGCGGGGGGGCGCCCAGGATCTGCCGGCCAGGGACTGGATGTTTAAGGGAGTATTAGCCATGCTGGGCTACGCCACCCAGGAGGAGATCTGCGACGGCTCCGCGGTAAATATTATCGAAGCCTTAAAGGCAGGCACCACCACCTTCGGGGACTTTTATTACCCCATGATTGATATGGTAAAAAACCATGTAAAGCTGGGCACCAGGGCAGTGGTCAGCAGCATGATTAATGAACTGCCGCCGGATACGGCGTCCATCGATAAGTCAAAGCCCTATCCCTTTGACCCCGCTGTGGGGGAGAAAAAGCTTCAGGATAATATCCGCCTCATCCAGGAGTACCATAATTCTAATCAGGGAAGAATCCAGTGCCGCTTCGGTCCTCACGCCCCGGACATGCTTTCTGTGGAATTGTTAAAAGAAATCAAGGCTCTGGGGGATAAATATAAGGTGAACTTTTTCACCCATCTTTCCCAGAGCCCGGAGGAGAATCACCAGGTTCTGATGCGCACCGGGATGCGTCCCACCGCACTTCTTCACCAGCTGGGATACCTGAATGAACGGTTGATGGCGGCCCATATGTCCTATGCCACGGATCAGGAGATCCGGCAGGTTGCAGAGGCAGGCTGCGGCTTTGCCTCCTGCTATAACAGCCTCTGCATCATCGACTGCGTCCTGCCCAATACCCGGAAATTCCTCTCCTATGGCGGAAAGGCAGGACTTGGCACTGACCAGGCGGCGGGGAATAACTGCAACCTGATGTTTAATGAGATGAAGCTGACCTCCCTGCTGATGAAGTACCAGGAGCAGGATCCTACTTTTATGCCGGCCTGGAAGGTGCTGCGGATGGCTACCATCGAGGGGGCGAGGGCGCTGCATATGGAAGAACAGATTGGATCGTTAAAAGAAGGAAAGCTGGCGGATGTGATTATCATCGACCTGTCCGCCCCTTATTTAAATCCTATCTTTATGGAGCCGGTGAGAAATATCGTGCCTAATCTGGTTTATGCTGCCAGAGGCTCTGAGGTGGAGACAGTGATTATCGACGGCCAGGTAGTGGTGGATGGACATAAGCTGATGACTATGGAGGAAGAGGCGGTTTTGGCGAAGGCCAACCAGGGGGCAGAGCGGATTTCTCAGGCTCTTCGGGAGGATAAGAAGGCCGGGGAGCTGCCTTTGGTGAAATGGACGAGAGAGGGATACTATTGATTCCAGTGGATATTTTTTGCGGGACATGCCTGCGTGCATATTTGCGGGGCTGACTGCCCCGGGATAGGAGAGAGATGAAACAGATCAAGGGATTTGAGGGAAGAGACGGGAAATCCCGCTCTGTATTCAGCCACAATGGCTTTGCCTATGAGCTGATTCCGGAGTACGGCGATTTTCCTGAGGAGTATGAATTTACCATGTATTCCGGCGGATACTGTGATAAAGATGACAATCTTTACCTGCTGAGCCGGGACAGCGACCATCCGGTGGTAATGCTGGATGCGGAGGGACATTTTATAAAAAGCTTTGGGAAGGGGCTGTTTAAAGAGGTGCACAACCTGTTTGTGACCCCGAAGAATACCCTTCTCTGCACCGACACTGCTCTCCATGTGGTGCGGGAGCTGACCACGGAGGGAGAGTTAGTCCGGGATTTCGGCACCCTTGGCGTGCCCAGCGACAGCGGCTATGACCGGGAAATCTGGCGCAGGAATATGCGCCGGGGAAAGATCGTGGCCACGGATCTGGCCTTTGACAAGGGCTGGTCCTTCTGGATGGCCGCTCAGACCATAAAGCGGGCCGCTCCGCCCTTTAACCGGCCCACCGGGGTATGCGTAGGGCCTAAGGGCGACATGTTTGTCAGCGACGGATACGGCAACGCGGCCATCCACCGCTTCAGCCCGGAGGGGAAGCTTTTAAAAACCTGGGGCGGCCCGGGAGATGAGCCGGGGAAATTTTACATCCCCCACAGCCTCTGCGTAGACAAGGAGAACCGGGTCTGGGTAGGGGATAGGGAGGCCAACAGCATCCATGTTTTTGATGAGGAGGGGAATGTGCTGGCCTACATGAATGAAAACCTGTACCAGCCCACGGCCATGTGGGCCAATGAGGCGTATATCTTTGCCGCGGAGCGGGGCGGCGGCCTCACCATCTTTGGGTATGATATGGAGGTGAAGGCACAGCTGGGCTTCTATAATTCCCCCATCCGCGCCCATGGAATGTGCGGAAACTCCAAGGGTGAGCTGTTCCTTATGCCCCTGTCCACCTATGACCGGCATTTTTTGATGAAGCTGGCGCCGGTGGAGATGGCTTAACGTATCTTTCGACCCATCCGATGCCGGCAGGCTGGCGGATGGGTCTTTTTTTGTCTGAACATGTTGCTATTTATCAGATGATATGGTAAACTTTTTTTGGATGCTGCCATTGATGGTAGGCGGTTAGCCCTCCGGATATTCCGGAGGGAGAGCGTTCTACACTCTGCGCCCCTCCGTTTACATAGATACTCGAAAGGGAATTTAGGAAAGGAGGGCTTATGTGATGTTGACATTAGAAGGACTTATAGCAGTTTTAAGCTTGTGTATCGGCTGCTTCAGTCTTGGCTATGCCATCGGAAGCAGAGATTATGATAAAACGCAGAAATAACCGCCCCAGACCTTAAACTGAGCGGTTATTTCTGCTTCAAAGTTTAATGGGCTAACCGTCTATCGGCGGTTTCCCGGAGAAGCACCTGTTCCTAGCAGGTGCTTTCTTTGTTATTAATATATCATGATAAGAGATAGAATTCAACCATATTTTCAATTTTCGTTCCATCCTTCTTTTTACTGTTCACGTGCGTTCACAGCAACTGCAAAAATACCTGATGAATTTTGCCAGAATCATCCGTAAAACCATAAATGATTACGCGGCATCGCCGATTTTTATCAAATTCCAGCGATACATAAAAGCACACATCTGCGAATCCTTAAGCATCGAGGATATCGCAGCGGCCATTTGCATCAGTAAGAGCCATCTTTCCCACACAATAAAAAAGTAGACAGGAGAAACGTTCACCAATGGATTTTAAGGGAAAAAATTAACGCGGCCAGACAGATTCTTGTCAGTCTTTTTCTTAAAATCAGTAGATTTTCAAGAAAGCTCATGGTATACTTTCCTTATAGAAGCGCTGATTTGTCGCGCAAGCCAGGATAAATATTATGACAGGAGGGGTTTCATGAAACTAGAATTTATCGGTGCCGCTCATGAGGTAACCGGCAGCTGCCATTACCTGGAGATCGGGGAGACGAAGCTGTTTGTAGACTGCGGTATGGAGCAGGGGCAGAACATTTATGAGAATGTAGAGCCGCCGGTGAGCTACAGCGAGATTGACTTCGTTCTGCTCACCCACGCCCACATCGATCACGCGGGGCTTTTGCCCTTCATCTTTGCCAGAGGCTTTAGAGGGCGGGTGATTACCACAGAAGCTACGGCGGAATTATGCGATATTATGCTCCGTGACAGCGCACACATTCAGGAGATGGAAGCAGAGTGGAAGAACCGGAAGGGAAGACGTGCCGGAAAGGAGGCGGTAAAGCCCCTTTACGAGATGAAGGATGCACTGGGGGTGATTAATCTCATCGAATCCAGCCCCTATGGCCTGACCCTGAAGCTGAACGAAAACATCCGGATCCGCTTTACCGACGCGGGACATCTGCTGGGCTCCGCCTCCATCGAGATCTGGGCCACAGAGGGAGATGTGGAGAAGAAGCTGGTCTTCTCCGGAGATATCGGGAATAAGAACAAGCCTCTGATCCGGGATCCACAGTACCTTGATTCCGCGGATTATGTGGTGATGGAGTGTACCTACGGCGACCGCTACCACAAAAAGTCTGAGGGCTATGCCCAGGCGCTGGCCAAGATTCTCCAGAAGACGCTGGATAAGGGGGGGAATGTGGTCATTCCCGCCTTTGCCGTGGGACGTACCCAGGAGCTGCTTTACTTTATCCGCCAGATTAAGGCGGAGGAGATGGTGGTGGGCCATGACGGGTTTGAGGTGTATGTGGACAGCCCTCTGGCAGTGGAGGCCACCCATGTATTTAAGAACAATATGCTGGCCTGCTTTGACGAGGAGACCAGGGCGCTGGTGGAGAAGGGGATCAACCCCATCGATTTTCGGGGGCTGAAGCTCTCCATTACCAGCGAGGAGTCAAAGAATATCAACTTTGACCAGACTCCTAAGGTAATCATCTCCGCTGCCGGCATGTGCGACGCCGGCCGTATCCGCCACCATTTGAAGCATAATCTGTGGCGGAGGGAGTGTACCATCGTGTTCGCCGGCTACCAGGCGGAGGGGACCATCGGCCGCAGCCTCATCGAAGGGGCCAGGGAGGTAAAGCTCTTTGGGGAGTCCATCGATGTGAATGCCAGCATTGAGCGGATCGACGGCATCAGCGGCCATGCGGACCGGAATGGCCTTCTGGAATGGATCGGGGCCTTTGAGAAGAAGCCGGAGCGGGTATTCATGGTTCACGGCCAGGACAAGGTGTGCGACTATTTTGCCGAGGGGCTTCGGAATGATTTCGGGCTTGTGGCAGACGCCCCTTACTCCGGATCCGTCTTTGACCTGGCGGAAAATGTATGGATCCGCGAGGCGGCAGGTATCCCGGTAGAGAAGACGGTTCCGGTGAAAAAGCGCGCGGATTCTGTATTTGCAAGGCTGCTTGCTGCTGGTGAGCGTCTGCTCCAGGTAATCCGCCGGAATGAGGGCGGAGCGAATAAGGACCTGGCCCGGTTTACGGACCAGATCATGGCGCTGTGCGACAAGTGGGACCGGTAGCGGATGGCTTAATGCCTGTCAAGGGCGCCCGCCGGAGGTTTCTGCATCGCGGTATATCTCCTGGCGGGCGCAGGAGGCTTTCGAACAGTTCTGTTAGAAAGGATTTGTAAGAGGGAATGGGAAAAGTACTGATATATACCGACGGCTCTGCCAGAGGGAACCCGGACGGGCCCGGGGGCTTTGGGACCATCCTCCACTTTGTGGATCAGAAAGGCGTTCTCCATGAGAAGACCATATCCGGCGGCTTTAAGCGGACCACGAATAACCGGATGGAGCTTCTGGCGGCCATTAAAGGGCTGGAGGCCTTAAACCGCCCCTGCCAGGTGGAGCTGTATTCCGATTCCAAGTATCTGGTGGATGCCTTTAATCAGCATTGGATCGAGAACTGGGTGGCCCATAACTGGCAGAGAGGAAAAAGCGGACCAGTGAAAAATATAGACCTGTGGGAACGGCTTTTAAAGGCCAAGGAGCCTCACCAGGTTTCCTTTATCTGGGTGAAGGGCCATAATGGACATCCCTTGAATGAGCGCTGCGACAAGCTGGCTACTTCCGCGGCAGACGGGGAGGACTTAGAAGAGGACATCTAAAGATTTAAGGAAAGCTTACAATATATTACGTCTTCCGTTTTGCTATTTCTTTTCTCCGGAGTTTATGGTATCTTTGAGTAAGAAGCGCAAACATTTGCAAAAAGGAAGAAATTATGAAGCAGGATAGAAAGATATGGCTGCTTATCCTGGGAGTTGTGATCCTGGGGATGGGCATTACCTTCCTGACTAAGTCCTATGTCTCAAGCCGGCAGAAGGAGCTGAGCCAGTCTCATCTGGCACAGTACGCAGACAGCAGTGAGGAGATGGCCGCAGAGCCGCCGGAAAGCGAAAAAGGGGAGGATGGGGGTGCATCCCCCCTTTCAGACGCTGGCCCGGCTGTGGCAGCCGCAGAGGCCCAGGCACAGGATATAAGCGGCCCCGGCGCAGCACCGGCCGGGCCGCCAGGCTCCCCGGATACTGTAAAATCGCGGTCAACTTCTGATGCGGCAGATGGGATATCCGGCAGGACTGCAGGAGGCCTCACTGCCTCTGACTCAGGGGAAGGCGCGGCGGCGCCCGAGGCGCCAGGAAGGGCGGCGTCAGGGGAGGCTTTAGAAGCCCCCCCTTTCCCGGGGGATGAGGCCGGGATGGCAGATTTAGCCCCCGCCCTGCTGGCTGAGGCGGATCCGGATTCAAGCCCTGAGGCAGAGGAATCAGCCGTAGAGGAAAAGAAGACGGCTGAGTGGGCGGTGGAATCTGCAGAGGATTATCAGACGAAATTAAAAGAGTGTGAGAACCGGCTGGCAGAGCTGGACATCCAGATTGAGCGGATGCGTTCCCAGGAGACGGAAAACACGCTCCAGTCGGTAAAATCCGCTGCCAGAACCGAACAGGGGATATGGGAGCGGGAGCTGGACAGTGTTTATGTGCTTTTGGTAACCTCTCTGGATGAGGGGCAGGGAGAGCTTTTGCGGGCCAGCCAGCAGCAGTGGATAGAAGCCAGGGACGCCGCTGCGCTGGAGGCCGCCAGAAAGGGCGGTGGAGGCTCCTTAGAGAGTGTGGAATACATCGCCTCCATCGCCGCCTCCACCAGGCTCAGAGTGTATGAGCTGGTAAAGCAGTATCAGTAATGGGACATTCTATCTAAAAAGAAGGGAAAATATCCCTTCTTTTTTGCTTGAAAATTCAATATTCCTATGATACCATAGAACAAGGTACGATCTATTAATTCTATGCTTAGGAGGGATTTTTTATGGCAATTGCAGCCAATTTTATATTTTATGTGATTAAGGCCGCGCTGTTTGCAGTACTTGCCTACGCAGGTATCCTCTGCGGGAAAAAGTACAAAGAGAAAAAAACTGGAAAGAGTAAGTAGTCTGGAGGTAACAAACATTGGAAAATTATAAGGATTTTCTGAAATACGATCCGGCCATTGACCGCTATCGCAAATGGCAGGCGGATGGGCAGTTAAATAACCGCCCCTTTGGGGTGAATGAACTGCGGGAGGCCTTTCTGTCCTTTTTTGAGAGCAAGGATCACCTTCGCCTGAAAAGCTTTTCCCTGGTTCCCCATAATGACAAGAGCCTTCTGCTGATCAACTCCGGCATGGCGCCCTTAAAGCCTTATTTCACCGGGCAGGAGATCCCGCCCAGAACCAGGGTGACCACCTGCCAGAAGTGCATCCGCACCGGAGATATCGAGAATATCGGAAAGACAGACCGCCATGGAACCTTTTTTGAGATGCTGGGGAATTTCTCCTTCGGCGATTACTTTAAGACTGAGGCCATCCACTGGTCCTGGGAATTTTTAACCGGCGTGATCCGGCTGGATCCGGAGCGCTTGTACCCTTCCATCTATCAGGATGACGATGAGGCCTTCCAGATCTGGAATCAGGAGGTAGGGATCCCGGCAGAGCGGATCTTCCGCTTTGGGAAGGAGGACAACTTCTGGGAGCACGGCTCAGGCCCCTGCGGCCCCTGCTCAGAGATCTACTATGACCGGGGGGAGAGGTACGGCTGCGGGAAGCCTGGCTGTACCGTAGGCTGTGAGTGCGACCGGTATATCGAGGTCTGGAATAATGTATTCACCCAGTTTGACAATGACGGCCACGGGAACTATGAAGAGCTGGAGCATAAGAATATCGACACCGGCATGGGCTTAGAGCGGCTGGGCGTGGTGGTTCAGGATGTGGACTCCCTCTTTACCGTAGATACGAATCTGGCCCTTCTCCAGCGTGTCTGTGAGATGGCCCACAAGGAATATAAAGCGGATCATGAGGCCGATATCTCTCTCAGGATTGTGACGGATCATATCAAGTCCTGTACCTTTATGATCTCAGACGGCATTATGCCCTCCAATGAAGGAAGGGGCTATGTGCTCCGCCGGCTGTTACGGAGAGCCGCCCGCCACGGAAGGAAGCTGGGGATAGCAGAGAAGTTCCTGGCGGACTTAAGCAGCACGGTCATCGACCTTTCCAAGGGCGGCTATCCGGAGCTGGATGAAAAGAAGGCCATGATCTTTAAGGTGCTCTCCGAGGAAGAGGATAAGTTTAATAAGACCATTGACCAGGGTCTGGAGATCCTTACTCAGATGGAGCAGGAGATGGGGAAGCGGGGAGAGAAGGTGCTCTCCGGCAAGGACGCCTTTAAGCTTTATGATACCTACGGCTTCCCTCTGGATTTAACCAGGGAGATCCTGGAGGAGAAGGATTTACAGGTGGACGAGGAGGGGTTTGCCGCCTCCATGAAGGAGCAGAAGGAGAAGGCAAGAAGCGCCAGAAAGACCACGAATTACATGGGTGCGGATGTGACCATTTATCAGTCCATCGATCCGGCCATTACTACGGAGTTTGTGGGATATGACAAGCTGGAGGGGCAGACCAGGATTTCTGTGCTCACCACGGAGGATGAGATCGTGGAAGCCCTCACCGACGGCCAGAGAGGCACGGTGATTGTGGATGAGACCACCCTGTATGCCACCATGGGCGGCCAGCAGGGCGATACCGGGATGATCACCGGGGAGAATGGAGTGTTCCAGGTAGAGGACACCATCAAGCTCTCAGGGGGCAAGGTGGGCCATGTAGGCATTATGGTAAAGGGCATGCTTTGCACCGGGGAAAGGGTTACCACCCAGGCGGATGAGACCGGACGGATGGCCACAGCTAAGAATCACAGCGCCACCCACCTCCTTCACAAGGCCCTGCGGATGGTGCTGGGTACCCATGTGGAGCAGGCGGGCTCCTTAGTAGGACCGGATCGCCTCCGGTTTGACTTTACCCACTTCTCTGCCATGACCGGGGAAGAGCTGCAAAAGGTAGAGGACATTGTCAATGAACAGATTCAGGCCTCCCTCCCGGTAGTGACGGAGGTTATGGCCTTAGAGGAAGCGAAGAAGACCGGCGCCATGGCTTTATTTGGCGAAAAGTATGGGGAAAGGGTTCGCGTGGTAAAGATGGGAGAGTTCTCCACAGAGCTCTGCGGCGGCACCCATGTGGAGAACACCAGCACAGTGGCCTGCTTTAAGATCCTGTCAGAGGCCGGGATTGCTGCCGGCGTGCGGCGTATCGAGGCTTTGACCGCCATGGGGCTGATGGATTATTACCAGGAAGAGGAAAAGGAGCTCCAGGCAGCGGCTAAGGCGGCGAAGACCACCCCTGCCGGGCTGACGGCTAAGATCGAAGCCATGATGGAGGAGCTTCGTGCCCTTCACGGGGAGAATGAAAAGCTTAAAAATAAGCTTGCCAAGGATTCCCTGGGGGATGTGATGGACCAGGTAAAGGAAATTAAAGGCATAAAGCTTCTGGCTGCAAAGACAGAAGGGGTAGATATGAACGGCTTGCGGAATCTGGGCGATCAGATCAAGGAAAAGCTTGGAGAAGGCGTGATCGTTCTTGCTTCTGTAACTGACGGCAAGGTAAATCTCATGGCCACAGCCACAGAGGGAGCTATGAAGAAGGGCGCTCATGCAGGCAACCTGATTAAGGGTATCGCCGGCTTAGTGGGCGGCGGCGGCGGAGGACGGCCTAATATGGCCCAGGCCGGCGGAAAGAATCCGGAGGGGGTAGCCGGGGCATTGGATGCGGCAGCAGCGGTTCTGGAGGGACAGCTGGCCAAGTAGCAGAAAAAAGATAAAATTTTAATTAAATTTTTCTTGACGTACGCTGAATTTATGCTATAATTACAACAGTGCTAAAAAATACCCAAACAGTTGTATTTGAAGTTTTATGCACAAATACCGAACTGGAGGGAGGTTAGGTGTGAGCTATGTCAAACGTAATTGTGAAAGACAACGAAAGTTTGGACAGCGCTTTACGCAGATTCAAAAGAAACTGTGCAAAGGCTGGCATTCAGCAGGAAATTCGTAAAAGAGAGCATTACGAGAAGCCAAGCGTAAGACGTAAGAAAAAGTCTGAAGCTGCTAGAAAGCGCAAGTATAACTAATGCTACTTAGAGCCCTGGTTCTATAAGTGAACCAGGGCTTTTTTCGTATTTATCATAATCTCCCTCCGCCGCTCATAGGCTGTAGTAATCAATACTGCCGGGGGAAGGATTTGAAAAAGGACAGGGGACCAAGGAAGGAGCAGATTATATCTGCCATGAAGCTTCCCATGGATGTATTTTTAGGGGAGCTGATCGTATCCATGATCGGACGGCGGGCAGTTTATATCGAGAACTACCGCTCGATTTTGCTGTACACCGATTCCCGGTTAAAAATCCAGGGAAAGGACTGCAAGCTGTCTCTTCAGGGAAAACGGCTTTCCATCGAATACTACACAGGCGATAACATGAAGGTAACCGGGCTGATCGAATCCGTGGAGCTGGAAGCGTAGAAAGGCGGTGGCAGGATGGAAGAGCTGGTTCGTCATCTGCAGGGATTTATGGTCATAAGGCTGACGGGATATTCCCCGGAGCGCTTTTTGAACCTGTGCAATGCCAGAGGGATCCCCATCTGGGATCTGGAATACCGGGACAATGGCTATGAATTTTCCATGACCAGAAAAGGGTTCCTAAAGGTGCGCCCTCTGGTAAGAAAGTCCCAGGTCCGGCTCCGCATAAAAAGACGGGTGGGGCTTCCTTTTTTTTTACGAAGGCACAAAAGCCGGGTGGGATTCTTAACCGGGGTATGTTTATTTTTCGGGATTCTCTATACCATGTCCTTATTTCTGTGGGATATCCAGGTGGAGGGAAACCATAGGTATACCTATGAGATGATTACCAATTACCTGAAGTCAGAGGACATCACCTGGGGGATGAAGAAGTCCCGCATTGACTGCGATAAGCTGGAGGCGGCCCTGCGGGATCATTTTCCGGAGATTACCTGGGCAGCGGCCCGGGTGTCGGGAACCAGGCTATTTATCGCAGTGCGGGAGAATGAAGTCCTTTCCCATATCCCGGAAAAGGAGGAAACCCCCTGTGATCTGGTGGCCTCCAGGGCAGGCATTATCTCCCAGATGGTGGTGCGCCAGGGAAAGGCGCAGGTAAAGATAGGGGATTCGGTGGAGGCGGGCCAGGTGCTGATCAGCGGAGCGATTCCCATCTATGACGATGGGGAACAGCTGGTAAATATGCATTATGTCCGGGCGGACGGGGACGTGATTGCAGACACAGAGTATCACTTTTCTCAGTCTTTTTCCCGGCTCTGTGAGCGTGAGGCGGACACCGGGCGGAAAAAGGAGGGCTTCTTCCTGAAAGCCGGGGAATGGACAGCCATGCTCCTTCTTCCCTCCAGGGAGGAGGAGACCTGGATCTATGTCACAGAGGAGGAGCAGGCAAAGCTGTTTTCTAATTTCTATCTTCCCATTTACTGGGGGCGGATACGGGGCCATGAGGTGGTAAGGTATGAGAGCTTTTACACAAAAGAGGAGATGGACCAGGTGGCCGAGGGCATTTATCAGAATTTTATTAAAAATTTAAGTGAAAAAGGGGTACAAATTATTGAAAATAATGTTAAAATACTAGAAGATGAATCTGTGTGCCGGATGGAGGGGATGATCTATGCCAGAGAGCCCATCGCCGCGACGGCGCCCATTGAGCTTATGGACGCTCAGGATTCAGCAGATTAAGGATGGAGAAGGGACAGATAAAACAGGATGAGCATAGTGGAGCATATGATTGATATACCGGCAGAGCATGAGAAAAATGTGTTCGGCCAGTTTGATTCGTATCTGAAAAAGATTGAAAAGACCCTTCACGTGACCATGGTGAACCGGGACGGCGCCTTAAAGATCATCGGCCCGGATCTCATGGTGCGCAGGGCGAAGAGTGTATTCGGGAATCTTATTGAGCTTTCCAGGCGGGGCGATGGGATAACCGAACAAAATGTGGATTACGCCCTGTCCCTGGCTTTTACGGAAAGGGACGACCAGATCCTGGAGATCGATAAGGACATTATCTGCCGTACCATGACAGGAAAGCCGGTGAAGCCAAAGACCTTAGGGCAGAAGCAGTATGTGGACGCCATACGGGAGAAGATGATCGTCTTTGGCATCGGCCCGGCAGGTACCGGGAAAACCTACCTGGCCATGGCCATGGCTATCCAGGCCTTTAAGAATAATGAGGTGGGCCGGATTATCCTCACTCGTCCCGCCATCGAGGCAGGGGAGAAGCTGGGCTTTCTCCCGGGGGATCTCCAGAGCAAGATAGACCCCTACCTCCGCCCTCTTTACGACGCGCTGTATCAGATTATGGGGGCTGAGACCTATCTTCATAATTCGGAAAAGGGGCTGATCGAGGTGGCGCCCCTGGCCTACATGCGGGGCCGCACATTAGATAATGCCTATATTATCCTGGATGAGGCCCAGAATACCACCCCCGCCCAGATGAAGATGTTCCTGACCCGGATCGGCTTCGGCTCGAAGGTGATTGTCACCGGAGACCAGACCCAGAAGGATCTTCCCTCCGGCGCGGTAAGCGGCCTGGACACAGCCCTGAAAGTGTTAAAAAGGATTGACGACATCGGATTCTGCTATCTCACCAGCAGCGATGTGGTACGCCATCCCTTAGTGCAGAAAATCGTCCAGGCATATGATGATTACGAAGGAAAACACCAGGAGAAAAAGCCCAGGCCCACAGAGCAGGATAGGAAATTCCGGAAGCGGAGGTAGGGCTGTCAAAGAGAAAGGGTACAAGAGGATGACCATCAATATTGATTACGAAGCAGAGGGGAAGCTGGATTTGCCCTATGAGGAGATTATCCGCCAGGTGGTAATGGATGCCCTGGCTTATGAGGAATGCCCCTATGAGGCAGAGGTAAATGTAGTCCTGACCAGCGATGAGGAGATACACCAGCTGAATCTGGAATACCGCCAGATGGACCGCCCCACCGACGTGCTCTCCTTTCCTATGGTGGAGTATGAGCGCCCGTCGGACTTTTCCAGGGTGGAGGAGGATTATGCAGACTGCTTTAACCCGGAGACCGGGGAGCTGATGCTGGGGGATATCATCCTTTCAGTGGACAAGGTACGGGAGCAGGCCGAAGCTTACGGCCACTCCTGCACCAGGGAGCTGGCCTTTCTTGTGGCCCACAGCATGCTCCATCTTTGCGGATATGACCACATGGAGGAGCCGGATCGGGAAGAGATGGAAAAACGGCAGAGAAGGATCTTAGAAATCGGGGGATACAAGCGATGAAAAAGCGTATAATGTGGGCGGGGCTTTTATGCCTTGCCATGGCACTGTCCGGGTGTTCGAAAAAGTATGAGGAGGCGGCCATGACCCAGGCCAGCACACAGACCGAGCCCAGCACAGAGATCACCATCCTTCGGGAGACCACGGAGGCGGAGACCGAAACCGAGCCAGAGCCAGAGGGGCTGGAGCTTTTGGACTTATCTGACCGGAGCGGGACGGATGGGAAGGTGCGCAGCTACCTGACGGGGGAATGGGTGGACGCGTCTGCGGGAAACCGGCGCCCCATCGCCACTATGATGAGCAATGACAAGGCGGCCCTGCCCCAGTACGGCATCAACCGGGCCGGAGTAGTCTATGAGGCTAATGTAGAGGGGACCATGAACCGGTATATGTCCATCATTGAGGAGTATGACGACTTAGAGCGGATCGGTTCTACCAGAAGCTGCCGCACCTACTATACCTACTTTGCCAAGGAGTTTGACGCCATCTACTCCCACTTCGGCCAGAGCACCTTCGCGGTTCCCTACCTTAAAAATGTGGACAATATTAATGGGATCGAGGGCATAGGGGGCAGCGCCTTTTACCGCTCCAGCGACCGGAAGGCTCCCCATAATGCCTACACCAGCGGCGACCGGCTGAAGGCAGCCATAGAAAAGCTGGGGTATTCTAATGAATACGACCCGGATTATCACGGCCATTACCAGTTTGCCGCCCGGGATTACCAGCTGGATGAGCTGTATCCCCAGGAGGCAGTGGACGCCGTGAGGGCAGCTCCCGGCTATGTGATGAATGAGGCATATTTCCTTTACTCGGAGGAGGACAATTTATACCACCGGTATCAGTACCGGGATGTGCACAGCGGGGATGAGGGTCCTATCACTGTGAAAAATGTCCTGATCCAGTACTGTGTTACCGGCCGTTATGCCACCACAGAATATTTAAATATTTACATCCACTCCTCCAATGAAACCGGATATTTTTTCACCAATGGAAAGGCCATCCCCATTACCTGGGATAAGGATGGGGAATTCGGAGTGACCCATTACTACGGACCAGATGGAAAGGAAATTATCCTGAACCAGGGAAAGACATGGGTCTGCATCGTCAATGTGGCGGACAAGGATAAGATCGAGATCTATGGAGAATAACAACAGAAACCAAGCTTACAGAACCGCAAACCGGGAAGCCCTTACAGGGCCTGGCAGACAAGTACCAGGTGCTGCAAAGGCTGCGCCGGCAGGCCCTGCCCCAAGGCGGAGAAAAAAATCCAAAGCGGGCAATTTCGTCATCCAGGGCAGTATCCTGGCGGCGGCCGGTATTGTGGTGCGCCTCATCGGGCTTTTATACCGGATCCCTTTGATTGGAATCATCGGGGATGAGGGGAATGGGTATTACACCTCTGCCTTCAGCATTTATTCCATCCTTTTGATCGTCTCCTCCTACAGCCTTCCCACCGCAGTATCCAAGCTGGTATCCGGAAAGGTGGCCAGAGGGCAGTATAAAAACTCCGTCCGGATATACCGTGCTGCCCTGGTGTACGCCGCCTTTGTGGGAGGGATCGCCGCCGGGGCCATGTGGTTTGGGGCGGATCTCTTTGCCGGCGCCATGAAGATGCCTTACTCCAGCTATGCCTTACGGACCCTGGCCCCCACGGTTTGGATTATGGCCTTTTTAGGTGTGCTCAGAGGGTATTTCCAGGGAATGGGAACTATGATTCCCACGGCGATCTCCCAGATTTTAGAGCAGATTGTAAATGCGGCGGTGAGCATCGGCGCTGCCTGGTTCTTATTCCGGGAAGGGGTGAAGGTGAACCTGGTCCGGGAGGGAACCGAGTATGCCTATGCCTTTGGCGCGGCCGGAGGAACCATCGGGACAGGAGCGGGGGCTCTCATCGCCTTTTTATTCTGCCTGTTCCTGATGACTACCTACAAAAAGACGGTAAAACGCCAGTGCCGCCGGGATCGGACCAGGACTACAGACAGCTACGGGCGGATCGCAGGTATGCTGACCTTAACCATTCTGCCCATTGTCTTAAGCAGCACGGTCTATAACATCAGCACCGTATTAGACAACTTTTTCTTTGGCCAGGGTATGGATTACCTGGGGCAGGGGGATTTGATCGCTGCCCAGTGGGGGATTTTCGGGAAATATCACACCCTTTTTATGATCCCGGTGGCTATCGCGAATTCTCTGTCCTCCTCCCTGATTCCCTCCTTATCCATGGCAGTGGCCAATAAGTCCAGGGGACAGGTATTGGACAAGGTGAGCACCGCCATACGGTTTTCCATGCTCATCGCCATTCCCGCCACTGTAGGGCTTACTGTGCTCTCAGAGCCGGTGAATAACCTGCTTTTCCCCAGTCGGAGCGGAACCCTTTTGATTCAGATTACCATGGCGGGAGCCTCGGCTGTGGCATTTTACTCTCTGTCCACTGTGACAAATGCCATCCTACAGGGGATCAACCATATGAATACCCCATTGCGGAACGCGGCGATTTCCCTGGCCCTTCATGTCCTCTGCCTGCTTGCCATGCTCTACTGGCTGAAATGGGGAATTTACGCTGTAATCATCTCGAATATTCTCTTTGCGCTGTTTATGTGCCTGTTAAATGGGATGGCGATCCGGAAATATCTGGACTACCGCCAGGAGATAAGGAAAACCTTCCTCCTTCCCCTGTTTTGTTCTCTGATTATGGGGGCTGTTTCCTACGGCGTTTCCTTCGGAATCTCCAGGCTTATCCCTGAGGGGCGGATGTGGCTGGGGCTGCAGGTGGGAATCGCGGTGATGGCGGCAGTGGCAGTGTACGGGGTGGCGCTGATTAAGCTGAGGGCTATTGATGAGATCGAATTATACGATATGCCGGCTGGGCGGAGACTGGTGCGGCTGGCAAAAAAACTCCGGCTTTTGTAATATTGCTGGCTAAAATGGGAAGAATAAGCAGATAGAATACTTTGTGCCATAGGTAAACACATTTGGAGATTAGGAGGAATTCCATGAAAAAGTATAATATCTGCTTTCTTTTATTGCTGGGAGTGGTGCTTGCGGGGCTGCTTACCGGGTTTTACCTGAATCAGGGCTCCCAGGAGCCGGAGCCCTTTGAAACATCGGCAGGCCAGGAGGAGGCCCTGCCGGAAACAGAGATGGAGACAGAGACGGTGGCCGAGGATCGGGTGGTGATAAACCAGAAAAAGGTAAGGCCGGCCCAGGAGGAAAAGGAGCAGTATCTCCTGGTGTCTGAGGATGGCTTTCTTCTGGTATTCGGCAGCCATGGAAAGGAGATCTGCCTCTACACCCACATCCCTATCTCCGATTTTCCGGAATCGGAGCAGGATAAGCTGCGCCAGGGAATCTGGTTTTCTCTCATGGAGGAGGTTTACAGCTATCTGGAGTCCTACACCAGCTAACTGCTTAAGCGTAGTCTTAGTATAAAAACCAAAACAGCTGCCGGATCTGCGGGGCAAAGAAGCCAAAGAGAGGCCACAGAATCCCCACCGTGCATAAAAGCACGGACATGCGTTTATCGTGCTTCTGCATAATGGGAACATAGAATACCCTTGGATTCTCCGGCGCGTAATACAGCTCCACCTGCTTTCCCTCGGATACAAAGCATACGCTGTATCCGGCCTTCTCCTTTACATGATAGGTGATCTCCCCCACCCGGAATTCATATTCCGGGAAATAGTTGCGCTTTCCGGGACGAAGGACTCTCCCGGTAGAGGTGACTGTGGCAGTGGTTAATACAGTGGCATACCTGCGCCTCTTAAGGATGCCGCGGCCCATGAACATCCCCACGGCAAAGAAAACCAGGGGGATCAAGGTAAAGGCCGCGTCGCCTGGGAGGCGCTTTTCCATTCCCTGGAAGGATTGGTACAGGATAATGACAGAAAGAAGGATGCAGAGCAGGGGCCAGGAAATGGCAAGGGTACGCCACCGCTTCATCGCTGCATCAGGTTCCACGCTGTCTTTGAGGCTTCCGGTTATGGCATCCTCCCTGGGGTGGATCTTTTTTAAATACCACGAAAGGGCGATGGCAGAGCCCGTGATGGAAAAAATTAGGACAACAAGGATAAAAACGAAAAGAGATGTGTTCATAGGATGGCCTTCTTTCATGTTTTTCGGCAGGTGATGCTTGTCTGAGCTTTATAGAGGAGAGTATAGCACAGGGGAGGGGAAAAGGCCAGCAAAAGTGGATTGTGAACCAATGTCATTAACTTTATGAAAGTTTTGCAGCCCGTTAGGAGTCGTAGGCAGCGACAAAAGATGCAGGCGCATATTCGCCAGGAGGCTACGCCCGCGTCAGGCCGGGTCCCAACGTCACCGCGCTCTCGCTCCGCCGAAAGCGTAGCGGTGCGTAAGACGCGTGGGACACCGCGTCTAAGCACCGACGGTTTCGGAGGGGTTCCTTATGGGACCCGGCCTGACGCGGGCTGTGTATTCGTGGGCGGGCTTGCGTTCTGGCTTTTCGGTCGCTGACTTGGTC
>CATOJE010000061.1 GCA_951800145.1 uncultured Lachnospiraceae bacterium
GGAGCGAGAGCGCGGTGACGTTGGGACCCGGCCTGACGCGGGCGTAGCTTCCCGGCGAATATGCGCCTGCACCTTCTCCCACCTCTTGCGATTCCTAACGGGCTGCAAAACACTTGGCTGGAGATTCCCAGAAGGCTTGGCAGTGCACTTGGCTAGAGATTCTTAGAAGGTTGGGTAGTACACTTAGCCAGAGATCTTCTAAGCATCCGCGACTCACTTAAATAGCAAATTCCGCAGCCCCCTATCTGAAATTTTTATTGAGCCCTCTCCTATTTCGCAGTATACTAAGGATAACTCTTTGTATAACAAAAAAATATGCAAATAATTAGGAGGCATGGATATGGTAAAACATAATGAGGGTGTAGTGAAGGAGAATCTGCGGGGCGGAAGGGGCCATGTAGTGCTCTACCATATTTTAAGTCAGGAGGAGCTGATGGGCCATGGGGCCATGTATGCCAGGGTGGTGATTCCGCCCCACTGCAGCATTGGCTGGCATCAGCATGTGGGGAATACGGAGCCGTATTACATTATCAAGGGCCAGGGGACGTTTATTGATAATGACCGTTCAGAAACCCAGGTGGGGCCGGGGGATATCTGTACGATTCAGTGTGGGCAGTGGCACAGCATGGAAAATAATACAGAAGAGGATATGGAAATGATTGCTTTGGTTATTTTTGAGGGGAAGGAGTAAGGAAGGAGTAAGGAAGGAGTAAGGAAGGAGACGGAAGGGGAAAGAATAAAAAAAGAATAAAATCCGGACTCTTTGCACAAAATATATTGACTTTTTCTTAACAAAGTGAGATAATAAAAACAAATTTGGATTTTATGAAGGAGGATTTATATGTCAACCAAAGCGTATTACCCAATTAGCGAAATTGGCAAGGGAAAAACCGGTTTTTCCAAGACCAGATCTATCATCGAAGCTGCTTTCTATGGCAATAATGTTATCAAAGTAAATACCTTAAAGGAAGCGTATGAATTAGCAAAAAATTCTCCAGGAACAATCGTAACGGACATGCCGGTTTACAGAGGCGAGGAGTTCGGCTTAGAGAAGGACGCAAAGGTTCTGCTGTTTAATGATGGCGCTATCACCGGCCGGTATGCTACTGCACGTCGTATCGCAGGGGAGCCAGGTGTGGATTGTGCAGCTCTTGATATCGTGGCTATGGATGCAGTGTATGAGTCCCGCTGGAAAACCATGTATCATGCTGAGGTTTTTGTAGGCCTGGATCCGGAATTTATGGTAAAGGCTCATCTTCTGATTCCGGAAGGCGAAGAGAATATTATGTACAACTGGATGCTGAACTTCCAGTATATGTCTGACGAGTATGTAAAGATGTATAAGGCTTCCAAGCCGGTTGGCGATGGAAAAGAAGCTGATATTTATATTTTCTCAGATCCGCAGTGGACAGGCTCTGACCGCCCGAATGTATCCTTAGACTGCTTATCGGATCCTCAGAAGAAGACTCTGTGCTACTTTAATACAGAGACCAACTGTGCATGTATCTTAGGTATGCGCTATTTTGGCGAGCATAAGAAAGGAACCCTGACCATGGCCTGGGCTATCGCGAACCGGAACGGTTATGCTTCCTGCCACGGCGGACAGAAGGAGTATATCCTGAATGACGGAACCAAGTTCGTAGCTTCCGTATACGGCCTGTCCGGATCTGGAAAGTCCACACTGACCCATGCAAAGCACGGCGGAAAGTATGAGATCAAGGTTCTTCATGATGATGCCTTTGTTATCAATACTGACACCTGTGCATCGGTTGCATTAGAGCCTACCTACTTTGATAAGACGGCTGATTATCCTACAGGATGTGATGATAATAAGTACCTCTTAACTGCTCAGAACTGCTCCGCTACCTTAGATGATGAGGGCAAGCTTCAGCTGGTGACTGAGGATATCCGTAATGGCAATGGACGTGCTATCAAGTCCAAATTATGGTCTCCCAACCGCGTGGACAAGATCGACGCTCCGGTTAACGCTATTTTCTGGATCATGAAGGATCCCACCATTCCTCCGGTTGTTAAGTTAAAAGGCGCTTCTCTGGCATCGGTAATGGGCGCAACCCTGGCTACCAAGCGTTCTTCCGCAGAGCGTCTGGCTCCTGGAGTAGATCCGAATAAGCTGGTAGTGGTTCCTTACGCAAATCCATTCCGCACCTATCCTCTGGCGAACGACTATGAGAAGTTCAAAAAGCTGGTAGAGGAGAAGAATGTAGACTGCTACATCGTAAACACCGGTGATTTCATGGGCAAGAAGGTAAAACCGGCTGACACCCTGGGAATCCTGGAAGCGATCGTGGAGAAGAGAGCAGACTTTAAGCAGTGGGGTCCCTTCTCTGACATCGAGATCATGGATTGGGAAGGCTTTGTTCCGGACATGAACGATGCTGGCTATGTAGATCAGTTAAAGGCACGTATGAATGACCGTGTGAATGAGATCAAGCAGTTCGCAGTAGCGAAGGAAGGCTATGACAAGCTGCCGGATGACGCTTTAGCGGCAATTCAGAAGGTTGTTGACGAATTAAATAAATAAAAACCCCTTGCGGGATGTTGCCTGTGAATAGCAACAATAAATGATCTGTAAATTCAAGAGGCTGCTCTGTTCTGTGATGTGTTCACAGGCAGGGCAGCCTTTTATGGATTTTTTATGTTCACAGGAGGGAGCTTGAATTTTTTGATTATTTATTGATCCAGCTCTTTTTTCTTATTCCGGATTAGGTAGATGCCCATAAGGATAATCAGGAAGGCAGCTACGGTCTGGGGAAGCAGCCGGGAGAACCAGGAGAAAATCTCCAGGAAATTCCGGGACAGATTCAGCACATCCACTGCGATATGGACGAAAAACCGGTAGACATTCTTCCAGATGATGGAGACTCCGAAAAGAATCAGGACGATGGCAGTGGCCTTCCGATAGGGCACCAGCAGTGTATACCGAATGGCTGCAAGCTGGTGAAGATGGATGATATAATCGTCTCGAATGGCATAAAATTCATCGTCAGGAAGGCTGTTTAAATTATGGGTGTGAAAGAAGCTATAAAACCAGATCACAGCACAGAAGACAGTGATGGCCGGGAAAAGGATGTTTCCCATGGCAAAGAGCAGGACAAATAAGCTCATGATGCTGATCCCCTGCTTTAAAAATCCCAGATACATTTCACCAGCTCCCGGAATCAGAGAGCAGCAAAAGGTGAAAAATTTATTTTTTTTCTTTGTCATGTTAATTACCTCCCAAAAAGTTCATTTGATAATTCAGAGATGGATTCAGAGATGCTTTGAATCCCAATGAATGTTTTCTGGCTGCCCTCCCGGGGTGAAAGGAAATAGGATGGCTCCTTAAAAGGAGATCCAGAGGTGAAATTTCCCGGGGACGGGGGGGTGGTTTTAGACCAGGATTGTTCTATAAAAAGGGGCATGGTGAACAGGACGACGATGGCCCCTGCAGCGGCAAGGCTGACACGCATGCTGTAGATCATCAGCTGGATTCGCTTGGAGCGGAGCTGCCTTTGGGACATTTCCAGGGTTTTGGTCCGGATCCTGGCAGGAGCAGTTAAGAGATGATGCTGCTCTGTATCCTGGATTAATGCGAAAAGCCAGTCATCGTCCTGGCAGGAAAGGGCCAGCCTGTCTAAATCATCTGGTTTTGCAGCATGTACGGGCCGCAGCTCCTTCTGCAGCCTTGTGGGAGCGGTCTGCTGATCCTTATTTTGACTACTCATAACGCAAATCCTCCTTCCGCATTCGCTTTTTTAGCATTCCCTTGGCACGGTAAATCTGTGTCTGAAGCGTCTTTTTATTTTTTCCGGTCTTTTTGGCAATCTCATTGATATCTAATTCATAGTAGTAATAATCCAGCGCCGCCTCGCGGTAAAGGGGGGACAGCTGGTTGCAGCTGTCGTAAAGCTTTTTCCGGACTTCGGTTTCCATGGCTTCCTTTTCCGGAGAGGAGCGGCTGTCCGGAAGGGAGGAGAAAAATAAATCCTCTGTGGGGACAGAGCGTCGTCCGGCGCGCTTTAAATAATCAATGCATTTATTCGTGGCAATCCGACACAGCCATGCCTTTTCATTTTGGCCGTCAAAATCCTCCAGACAGCGGTAGGCGGACAGGAAGGTATCCTGGGTCAGATCCTCCGCGTCAAAATAATCTCCGGTCAGCCGGTAACAGATGGAATATATTAAGTTTTGGTATTGTGTCATCCAGTATTCCAGTTGCAGCTGCGGGTTCAAAGGATACTCCTCCTCTTGTGGTTTCATATGTCCTGCTGTAAGGTTTTACAGCCCATGGCTATCCGGATATTCCTTATTTCTTAATTATTATAACGAAAAATCTCTGAAAATCTCTTCATTTTTAAAAAATATATTTTTTAGGCTTTCATATCCTGAAATATATGATACAATCGTTAATAGAGCTGAAGGAAACAGGAGGATGAAATGGATAAACAGAAAATTTTTCGGGCAGTAGACCACACCTTATTAGCACAGACAGCTGTCTGGGATGAGATCCGGCAGATCTGCGATGATGCGATGCATTATGGGACAGCATCGGTGTGCATCCCCCCATCCTTTGTAAAGCAGGCAAAGGAATATGTGGGGGAGCGGATGGCAGTCTGTACGGTAATCGGTTTTCCCAACGGGTATCAAACCACAGCGGTTAAGGTATTTGAGACAAGAGATGCCATAGAAAATGGTGCGGATGAGATCGACATGGTGATTAATCTGGGAGATGTAAGGGCTGGAAGCTTTGAAAAGGTGGAGGACGAGATCCGTAGTATCAAGAAAGCCTGCGGCGGGAAGATCTTAAAGGTTATCATCGAAACCTGCCTGCTGACCCAGGAGGAGAAAATCCGCATGTGTCAGGTGGTGACAAGGGCTGGGGTAGATTTTATTAAAACCTCCACCGGGTTTTCCACTGCCGGTGCTACCTTTGAGGATGTAAAGCTTTTTGCAGAGCATGTAGGCCCGGAAGTTTCCATCAAGGCGGCCGGAGGGATCCGCTCCTTTGATGATGCAGAGCAGTTTATCAACCTGGGCGCATCCCGGCTGGGAACCAGCCGTATCGTAAAGCTGGCCAAGTCAGGCGCAGAAAAGAGCGGGGACACGTCCTATTAAGAGAGAGGCTGACAATTAAGGACGGAAATAAAAATGGAAATTTATTTGAATGTTGGGAAGGGTTCCCTGAAAAAAGTCCTTGAAAAAGAGAAGGTACTGTTGTATAATCGTTACATGTAAAAAAGCTATGTGGAAGTGTAATTCCTGGAATGTTCGATACTCTTACCTTATTTGAACCTACAGTTTGACATACGGGATTCCAATATTTTTAGGCGGATGTCAGGCCTCCGATGGTTAGTGGAAGGCAGAAGTCTAAGTGAGGTCACCCACCTAGCATGGCTAGGCGTCAATTAGTAAGAACCGGCATTTCGGGGTTTACCAAGGATAAAAAGCAGCGAGCAATCGCTGCTTTATCTTTTCGGCTGCAAAAGAGCCCGCTACAAAAGAGAAAACAGGGAAAAGGAAATCGATTATGGACGAGGATCATAAATTTAAACATTATATTAACTGGGGGATTACTGCCTTCTGTGTGATTGCCGCCAGTATTGTATTTGGATACCTGCTTTTGCGGATCAATGAGGTGAAGGCATTCGGGGTTAGTATTGTCAATATCCTGATGCCGGTCATTTACGGAGCTGTGCTGGCCTACCTTTTAGCGCCGGTGTATAACTGGTGTGTAAAGAAGGCGGAGCAGTGGCTGAGACCCTGGATGAGCAGTCAGAAGCAGCGGATGGGAATCGGCCGGTTTATGGGGATTGTGGCCAGCCTGGTGCTGTTAGTGATGGTGGTGGCCGGCTTATGCTCGATTCTGGCGCCGGAGCTGATACGCAGCATTCAGAGTGTGATTGACGCCCTTCCGGGAAATATTAATAATTTTATCCTCTGGGTTCAGAAGGTGCTGGACGATAATCCAGATGATGCGGAAACGATTATCTACTACATGAATCAGCTTCTGGAATGGGCGAAGAGCTGGGGAAAGAATGTGCTGGCGCCAAACCTGGATAAGATTATTACCGGCCTTTCCAGCGGGATGCTCAGCATTGTGGTAGGCATTAAAAATATTTTGATCGGATTGATCGTCATGATTTATCTGCTGAATATGAAGGATAATCTGGCTACCATTGCGAAAAAGTGTACCTACGGCTTGCTTCCCACCGTATGGGCAAACCGCATCATTGACGAGGCGCGATTTATCCATCAGGTATTTGGCGGATTTATTATTGGAAAGCTTTTAGATTCTCTGATTATCGGGGTGATTTGCTTTTTCTGCATGACCATCATGAAGATGCCCTATGTGCTGCTAATCAGCGTGATTATCGGCGTCACGAATATTATTCCTTTTTTCGGACCTTTTATCGGAGCCATCCCCTCGGCGATCCTGGTGCTTTTAGTGAATCCTCTCCAGTGCGTGTATTTTCTGATCTTTGTGCTTCTGCTGCAGCAGTTCGATGGAAATATTCTGGGACCAAAGATTCTGGGAGAATCCACAGGGGTTTCCAGCTTTTGGGTTTTGTTTTCGATTCTGCTTTTTGGCGGTTTGTTTGGATTTGTGGGAATGATTATCGGAGTTCCTACCTTTGCGGTGATTTACAGGCTCTTGTCCGATGGAGTGAAGGCAGCGCTGAAAAGGCGGCAGCTTCCAGTGGAGACCTCTGACTATGAAGGGGCCTGCTATGTAGATGAGGAAAAGATGGAGATCCGGCGCAGGGAGGAAGGAAGGCCGAAGCCTCCTAAGCGGCTGAAAAAACCGGAGAAAAAAAGGCAGGGCAGGAGCGGCAAATAATAAAGTGCGGATGATGGAAGGAAAAGCATGAGCAGACGAGGATTCATGATACGGATTATGGGGATCCTTTCGATTATTTTCGTATTGATTGGGATAATCCTATATTTAGAGCCGGAGAAGCCGGGGATTGCCAGAGCCCAGGCGGTAAAGGCTGCGGCTCTTTTTGCCGCATCCAGGGAAGAATGCATCCAGTATACCGGGGAACAGGAGGTGCTCCATTTTCCAGAGAAGGAGCGCAATAACTGGTATGTGCCCTATATGGAATATCTCTATGGCTGCGGCGGATTAGATGAAGGGATTACCCAGCCCTCAGCAAAGCTGGCCCAGAAGGAGCTTACCTATGAAGAGGCCTATATGCTGGCAGGAATTTTGGGAAAAGAGTATAAGGATCAGATCCATGTTAATAAGACGAATCAGGATAAGCCCTATCCGGCAGAGCTGTGGTGGCAGATCTATGATGAGGCAGTGAGCCAAAGGGCGAAGGAGCAGGAAGAGATACTGCCGGGTGTGGAGATCTGTGATGTAATTCTTTATGGGACTCCCACAAATGTGGAGACTGCGTCCAGCTGGACCTGCTATACCAGCGGCGGAGATTTCCGGTTTGAAGGGCTGGCGTTGGATGCTTACCTGGACCAGAGGATCCGGATGTATGTCCGGGAAGGAGAGGTGGCGGGCGTCGGCCGGATTCTGGAAAAGGATGTGGTCTATGAGAATGTGTGGATTGACAGTATGGAGGATGGACAGATCCGGGTTCACGCAGGCACTATAGCACGGGAGTTTTCCCTTCCTGGAAGAGGGGATAAGGGGGAGGAGCTGGTACATAATATAGCGGATCTTTACCTGGAGGAGGGCAGCCTGAAGCGGGTCACTGTAAAAAAGGATCGGATCCAGGGCACTGTGCTGGCAGTGGATGATACCTGTATTGAGATCGAGGGCTATGGCCGTCTGGAAACTGCCTCAGGATTCCGGGTTTACAAGGTTTACGGGGATTATGAGGAGCAGAGCCGGAATGACATTTTAGTGGGATATAATCTTCAGGAGTTTGTGGCGGCAGAGGGAAAGCTGTGTGCCGCGCTGACGGTGCGTCCCTTTAATCCAGATCGGATCCGGGTTCTTCTGATGAATAATGAGTTTCAGTCGGCCTTTCATACCCAGGCTTCCATTACCTTGACCTGCGACGGGACCATAAGCTATGGGAAAAAGGAGAAGAAGAAGCCCATAAAGGCGGGGGAGGAGCTGGTGATCGCCCCTGGAGATGATCGGCTGAAGGAGGGCAGGCTGGTAATTACCCCGAATTCTCTGGTGGGAGGAATTCAGGTGAATTCCCTCACCAGGGGCCAGGGAGTGCCGATTTATGACGGGATTCTGGAGATCCGCCAGGAGGGAGATGCCCTGGTGCTGGTCAATGATCTGCTGCTGGAGGATTACCTTAAAAAGGTGGTGCCCAGTGAGATGCCGGCCAGCTATGAGATGGAGGCATTAAAGGCCCAGGCAGTCTGTGCAAGAACCTATGCTTACCGGCAGATTATGGGGAACAGCTACAGCAAATACGGCGCCCATGTGGATGACAGCACGAATTACCAGGTTTATAATAATGTAGCGACGGCCGATACCACCAATCAGGCGGTGGAGGATACCTGCGGAAAGCTGCTTTTTTACGGGGAGGAGCCGGTGGAAGCCTACTATTATTCTACCTCCTGCGGACATGGGACAGATGGAAGCGTATGGGGAGGGACCAATGACAGCACCCCCTATCTAAAGGCGGCAGAGCTGCAGGAACAAAAGAGATGCCTGAATCTTACCTCGAATCAGGCGTTTCATGAGTTTATCCGGGACCCAAACATTCCTGCTTATGATTCTGGGTATGCCATGTACCGGTGGACTGCGCTCTATAAGGGCTCAACCCTTGGAAATCAGCTGGGGCTGGGCTGGGTGGACTCCATCCAGATAGAAGAGCGGGGGCCTGGAGGGGTGGTAAAGCGATTAGTTGTGACCGACGGAAATGGAAATCAAAGAATTTATGAGAATCAAATGGAGGTTCGGAATGCACTGGGCAGTAAGGACTTAGAAATCCAGCAGAAAAATGGAAAAGAAGCCTCTGGTATGAGTCTGCTTCCCAGCGCTTTTATCTCGATCCAGGAGGTGGGAACGGCTAAGGATGGAAGCAAGCTGTTTCAAATCTGGGGCGGGGGATATGGCCATGGGGCCGGCATGAGCCAGAATGGAGCTCAGGGTATGGCGAAGGAAGGAAAGAATTATCAACAGATATTAGAATTTTTCTACGAAGGAGCTACATTGCGGGAAGGGGAATAGCGCCCTTCCCGCATATTCGTGTTATCGGAAGCTGTGCTCCATGATTCTGCGGCGCATAGGCAGGCCGATGAAAACTGCCAGAATGGTAATGATGATATCCTTGGGAATAAAAGCCACAATGGAATAAGCAAAAACAGCGCCCACGGACTTATCCCCGGCCAAAGCGGCCCACTGCAGCCCGCCGGCGATCTCTACGATGGCCAGGCCAAGGAGAGCGGAGAGGACAGTGAGAAAAATTGTGACGGCCGGTTTCTTTCCTTTAAAGGAAATCCCGCTTAAGACAGTGAGGAAGGGCCATGCCCAGATATAGCCGCCGGTCACTCCGGTGAGAACTCCAAGACCTCCCCGGAAATTCGAAAAGATGGGAAGCCCAACCGCTCCTAACAGAATATAGGTGATGGTGGCAAAGAGCCCAAGGCGCCATCCTAATACAACCCCGGTGAGAGCCACTCCGAACACCTGTATGGTGATGGGAACTCCGGTGGGCATAGGAAGGGAAATCTGGGAGATGGCGGCCAGAATCGCGGCAAACATCCCTCCAAGCACCAGCTCCTTTGTGGAGAAGGTGCGCTTGGCTGAAGAAATGGTGGAAGTAGAATTAGGATTCATAGTTCATTCGTCTCCTTTATGTAGTTTTGTGCTAATTGGCTGTACTCACTTATGTATATCATGAATTGAAGTGATTGTCAACCATAATAAGATAAAAGATTAACAATATTTTTTGAGCAGTATTACGAAAATATTAAATCGCATTGCTTTTTTATTGAAAAAGTATTAATATAAAAAGGAACACAGAGAATTGTATAAGAATAAAATTTCAGGAGGAATTATGTTTAATACGAAGAAGAAAAGCGATATGACCAGCACAGGGATTATCAATACCATTATCGGGGATAATTCCACCATCGAAGGCATCTTGTATGCGTCGGATTCTACCCGGGTGGACGGACAGCTGAAGGGGAAGATTTTGTCTGAGAATACTGTGATTATCGGAGAGCATGGCCTAGTTAAGGGCGACATCGACGCAGTGGAGATCCTGGTAGCCGGCACTGTGTATGGAAACCTGCGGGCAAAGGAGCGGATTGAGATCACGGAAACAGGCTCCATCCTGGGCGATCTGGTGACAAAGACGCTTGTGATCGATGAAGGGGCGTCCTTCAAAGGAAATTGTATGATGGAGGTAGTGGAGGAGAAGTCTGCCGGCGCTCCGGAGAAGATAACCGGTGAGAAGCAGTCAGATCCTCATGAGAAGACTTCCGGGGATAAAAAGCAGGACGCAGCGAAAGAGGCAGCGGCGACGGCAGAAGGAAAAAAGCATTGACAAAGGTTTCCGAAAGGGAGTACAGGTCATAAATGAAATGGAAAAAATTTAAAAAAGAACAGATTTCATTGAATTATACAGTGATGCTCCTTCCTCATTCCCAGAAAAAGCCCATCCATTTTAAGACGCCGGTCTGGACCTTTGGGCTCTTCTTTTTAGGGCTTTTGGTCTTAAGCGGGGCCTGCCTTTTTTTCGCTGGTTCACGGCTTCAGCTGAAGGAGGTCCAGGCGGAGAAGGCTAAGCTTGAGCAGGAGTGGGAGGAACTAGCCCAGGAGAAGGAGCTGGCTGATTTAGAGAATGAGATGCTAAAGCAGGCCAGGGAAACCCAGGAGCAGGAGTTAAAGGAGCTGGAGCAGAGAACCCGGGATACCTTAAAGGAGCTGGAGGATCTGGTGGTTCGGGAGAGTCAGATTCGCCAGGAGCTGGGGCTGGGACAGGCTGAGGGCGGTGAGGACGGACAGGCTTTACCCGGTGAGGATGAAGGGACCGGGGACAGCTCTGCCCCGGAGTCCGGAGAAGGCGAGAAAACAGAGGATGACTGGGATCCGGAGTCTTTAGAAGACGGAGATGCAGAGGGGGAAGCCTCAGGTCAGGTGCTGAGCCCGGCTGCTATGTACGCCCAGTACGGCGCTGTGGAGGCTTCGGGAACCTCTTCTGTGGAATATACGATGATGCTTGCGGAGAATGATGCCAGCTTTCAGGTGATCCAATCCGAGCTGGCCCTTCTCTCCAGCACCTTGACAGAGAAGACCAGCCAGTATGATGCTTACCTGGCCACCATCGAGGAGCGGAAGGCGGCAGAGGCGGCAGAGATCGCCAGAAGAAAGGCGCTGAGGGATTCCATTGTGCAGACAGCCCTTCAGTATGTGGGAAATGCTTATGTTTATGGCGGGAATGATCCCAATACAGGTGTAGACTGCTCCGGCTTTACCCGGTATATCCTTGGAAACGTAGCCGGCGTATACTTAAACCGCACCGCAGCGGCCCAATCTGGTCAGGGACGGCAGGTCTCTGAGGCAGAGGCCAGGCCAGGGGATCTGGTATTTTACAGCGGAGGCGGAGGTGTAAACCATGTGGCAATTTACATGGGAAATGGAAGAGTGGTTCACGCTTCCAATGAACGGGTGGGAATCACCACCTCAGATATGCATTACCGTACCCCGGTAAAGATTATGAATGTGTTAGGAGATTAAAAGCCCGGCTTGCCGGGCTTTTTGATGTGCGCTATCTCTGTCACGGGCCGCTATGACTTGGTAATGATGCCCAGATGGAGGAAGACCGGGTACAGGTAGCTGGCTCCGAAGGTTCCCAGCTTTTTCGGCCCAGAGACCCGTCCATCCCTCTTTTGTACCTCCAGAGCCTTGTGAAAGGACAGCAGGACCGTGGACTTTGTGATGGATTTATCCTTTCGGGACACAAACATTTCATACCCCTTTAAAACATAAGAAAACTCCAGCTTCTTAGCGGTCTGGAAGGAATAATTCTGGAAAGCGGCCAGAGTCTCCCAGAGCATTTCATCCAAGGAGCACAGGCCGGCTTCATCCAGGGCTTCTAAGCCAGATGGACTGTCTGCGTCCTTCCCGGGCTGCTGGAAGTGCGTTAGTGCATTGGTCAGCCTTTTTAAGGCATCTTCCTGTGGGCTTGCTTTTAGTTCTGACATAGTCCGCCGCCTCCTGACCTTGTTCTGTATAAGTAGACTGGAAGTCCGTCCTTCATTTTCCGCTCTACCTCACCTTCAATGAGTGGAAGGGCATAGGCGGCATATTCTGGGGAGATGTCAGTTCCGCTTCTGGTGATCCACTCCAGGGGGAATTTTTTCTCCTGATTACAGATCTGCTCCACATCCTTCATCTGGAATTGAATTTCATAAGAAGGGCCATCCGCCCGCTTCATCGCCACCATCTGTGCGGTAGCGCCGTTTAAGGCGGCCTGTACGCCGGCAGCGCCTGCGGCGGCGGATTCCTCCATGTCCGTCCGGGAGAGTACCATGCCGGAGCAGCGCTGACTGATATTCAGCTCCACAGAGCGGACCTTGACCCCAAAGCGGCTGCGGATAAAGGACTCCAGCACCTTACCGGAGCCGGTGAGCATCTTATGCCCAAAGCTGTCGGTCTGGGCGGCATTATCATACTCGCAGATAAAGACTCCGTTTTTGTCTGAGATTCCCTCGGACACGCAGACGACCACGCTGGGCTGGCGCTCCAGCGCCGCTTTCACATCACAGGCAAATTGCTCCAGATCAAAATCGGATTCCGGAAGATAAATCAGAAGAGGATTATCCCCGGCCTCCTTCCGTGCGAGAACACTGGCTGCAGTAAGCCATCCGGCGTGGCGTCCCATCAGCTCTATGATGGTTACTGCCTTTTGATGATATACCGATGCGTCCAATACCATTTCACGGACCGTAGCAGCTACATACTTTGCAGCGCTGCCGTAGCCTGGAGTGTGGTCGGTGTTTGTTAAATCATTATCAATAGTCTTAGGTATGCCGATGAAGCGGATGGAGCTGCCCTGGCATTGGCCGTAGCGGGAGAGCTTGCTGACTGTATCCATGGAGTCATTGCCGCCGATGTAGAGAAAATAGCCGATATTCAGCTGCTCCAGCTTATGGAAAATCAGAGGGTAGAGCTTTGAGGAAAGATCCTCCGGCAGCTTATACCGGCAGGAACCCAGATACGCTGCAGGGGTCTGCTTTAAAAGCTCCAGCTCCTCAGGACTCAGATGGTCAGACAGGTTTATGCAGGCGTCATGAAGGAAGCCTTCGATGCCATTTACCATGCCATAAACTGTGCCGATTTCTTCCGGATGCTTCTTGCCCTCAGCGATTACGCCATATAAGCTGGCATTGATCACGGCAGTGGGGCCACCGGACTGGCCCACCAGAATATTTTTTTTATGAGTCATTTTCATTCGTTCTTTACTCCTTTTTTATTTCGCTGGCAAATGACAGCCGTAAAATCATTGCAGTATGCATTGATTATACATGGGAACCGGATTTGACTCAATGGTTTTCCGGGAAATTTTTCAAAAAAGGAAAATAAGATGTATATTCCCTTTTGAAATGGTAATACTGTAAATGTAAACAAAAGAGAAAAGAATAACTACTTATCCTCCCCTTTTTAATCGGTTTCGGTGCAAAGACGCATCGGAACCGATTTTTTTGCAAGCTTATCCGTCTTCCTTCCCTAAATCCCCCCACTGCTGTTTAATCAAATCAATAAAGCATCTTGCCGCGTCACTGAGATAGCGGCCTTTTTTGTAGCTTGCAGTGAAGTCCCAGGTGGGGCGGGAGGGGAGGCGGAAGCAGGTGATCTCCTTAGGCACCTCCTTGGCATAGTAGTAGGTGAGGATGCCGCAGCAGAGATTGGCCTGGATCATGGACAGGATGGTGTGATTATTCCCGGTCTCAAATAAGATCTGGGGCTCAAAGCCGGCATCCGAAAAGATTTTGTTAATCATGGTCCGCATGGTGGAGCGCTTGTCCATGAGAACGAAAGGTTCATACCGCAGGGTGCGGATATCCATGGTGGCAAAGGCTTGCCCTGCAGGGGGGAGGAGCCTGGCGGCAGGATGGACGGAAGGCACAGCCAGGAAAAGCTCTTCCGTGTAAATGGTTTCATAGAGGTCGTCCGTCCTGTCTGCATCGGTGAGCGTCAAAAAGCCGATATCCAGATCCCCCTGGGAAATCAGCTTCTGCAGCTCCCGCACCACGCCCTCCCTGGGCTCGATGATGATATTCGGGTAACGCTGATGGAACACCTGATAGGCGGTGGTAAACATAGTGATCCCCCGGCCGGCAGTAAAGCCTACGGAGAGATGGCCACATTTCCCCTCGGTGAGATCATGGATCATTTGATAAGTGTCCCGCTTGATCCGAAGCATCTCTTTGGCATTCTGAACATAGATTTCTCCAGCCTCGGTGAGGTGCCAGTTGGTTCTGGAGCGGTGGAATAAGGGCGTCCCAAGCTCCTTTTCCAGCTTGATCAGCTGCTGGTTTAAGGCAGACTGAGTGATGTAAAGCTTGCTGGCCGCCCGGGTAATGTTATTTTCTTCTGCGATTTTCAAAATGTATTCAATCTGCTTCGTATCCATAAATCCCCATCCCTTTTCTGATTTTTGAACTTTGAAATTACAATATATGGTTAGAATGCTTGCGTTTTAATAAAATGGAATATATTAACAAAATAGTGGGAGAACATAAAATAATCTGTTTTTCATGTTCATTATACACTACTTATTGTACAAAAACAAGAATTTTCATGAGAAAAATTAAGAGTAATCATAAAATAATAGAGTTTTACTTACGAATACAGATCGTGTATACTTAAGACATACCAAATAAGGCCTGTTTGATAAAAATTTAATAATCGGGAGGTAAAGAGATGTCACCAGTAATCACAAAGATGGAAGTATGGCCGGTAGCGGGCAAGGATTGTATGGAATTGAATTTAAGTGGAGCTCATGCACCGTATTTTACCAGGAACGTGGTTGTCCTGTACGCGGACAATGGGGAGATGGGTGTAGGCGAGGTTCCGGGAGGAAAGAAGATCACTGCGGCGCTTGAGGAATGTATTCCCCTGGTAGAGGGAAGCAAGGTGGCGGAGTACAAGAGCACCCTGTTAAAGGTGAAAAAATATCTGGATTCCAAGGGAGAAGAGGATGTGAGAGGAAACCAGACCTTTGATTTGCGCACCGGCGTCCATGTAATCACTGCTATTGAGGCGCCTTGCTTAGACCTGCTGGGAAAACATCTGGGCGTGCCGGTGTGTGAGCTTTTAGGCGACGGTCAGCAGAGGGACAAGGTGCGGATGCTGGGATACCTGTTCTTTGTAGGAGATCGGAAAAAGACGGACCTGCCTTATGATGCAGAGCCGGATTCAGACTGTGACTGGTATCGGATCCGCCATGAGGAGGCGCTGGACGCAGAGAGCATTGTAGCCTTTGCAAAGGCGACCCATGCAAAGTACGGGTTCCAGGACTTTAAGCTCAAGGGAGGAGTGCTTCCGGGGAATGAGGAGATGGATGTAATCCGCGCCTTAAAGAAGGCCTTCCCAGAGGCCAGGATCGACCTAGACCCCAACGGAGGGTGGCTTCTGGAGCAGGCAGTGGAGTATGTGCAGGGAATGAAGGGAATCCTGACCTACTGTGAGGACCCCTGCGGAGCCGAGGGAGTGTACTCAGGAAGAGAGATCATGAGTGAGTTCAGAAGGCGTACCGGCTTCCCCACAGCGACTAATATGATCGCCACAGACTGGAGAGAGGTAAGCCACTCCTTAGAGTCCCAGGCCGTGGATATCATCCTGGCGGATCCCCACTTCTGGACCATGGCAGGATCTGTGCGGGTAGGCCAGATGTGCCATGATTTCGGCTATACCTGGGGAAGCCATTCTAATAACCACTTTGATATCTCCTTAGCCATGTTCACTCAGGTAGGAGCAGCCGTGCCAGGAGAGTATAATGCCTTAGACACCCACTGGATCTGGCAGGAGGGCTTAGAGCGCCTTACTAAGGAGCCGCTGCAGATTATAGACGGCTGTGTGGCAGTGCCCAAGAAGCCAGGCCTGGGGATCGATGTGGATATGGATCAGGTAAAGAAGGCCCACCAGGTATACCTGGATAATTGCCTGGGGGGAAGAGACGATTCGATAGGAATGCAGTACCTGATCCCCGGCTGGAAGTTCGACCCGAAGAGACCCTGCCTGGTGCGGTAAGGCTTCAAGAATGGGGCGCGCCCATTAGTATTTCTTATTGTGAAAATCACAATTAAGAATTGGCGTTCTAAAAAAACTTCTGGTATTATTGAATCAAACACAAGGCGGAATCAGCCAATATATGGTGAATATGATGAAAATATCCATAATTTGGCGCTGCCTTTGACGGAGGTTTAAGGAGGAAATACAGAATGGAAGTAAAAGGAACGCCAGTTGTAACAGAGATGCAAGTGATTCCAGTAGCCGGGTATGACAGTATGCTGATGACCTTAAGCGGGGCTCATGCGCCCTGGTTTACCAGAAATCTGGTTATCCTAAAGGACAGCACAGGGAACACGGGAATCGGCGAGATACACGGGGGAGACTACACCTGTGAGGCATTAAGAAGCTGTATCCCTCTGGTAGTGGGCCAGCCCATCGGCAGATACAGAGGTATCCTGGACAGCATCCACAAAGGAAGCAGGCGGGCAGCAGAGGACGACGGAGAGGGAATCCAGACCCTGGATATCAGCAAGCTGAAGTTTGTGGTAAAGGCGGAATGGGCCATTGAGTGCGCCCTCCTTGACCTTCTGGGACAGTATCTGGATCTGCCCATGTGTGAGCTTTTGGGAGACGGCAGGCAGAGGGATCAGGTGGAAACCCTTGGATATCTTTTTTATGTAAGTGATAAGGAAAAGGCGAAGCCGGATCTGCCCTACATAGATGAGAGGGACAGTGAAGACCCCTGGTTCCGGCTTCGCCGCCAGGAGATGCTGACGCCAGAGCGGATCGTGGAGCAGGCCCAGGCTCTTCATGAGAAGTATGGATTTAAGAATTTTAAGCTGAAGGGCGGTGTGCTTGAGGGGGCAGAGGAGATGGAGGCCATCAAAGGATTAAAGAAGGCCTTCCCCGGAGGCAGGATTAATATCGACCCCAACGGCGCGTGGAGCCTCGAGGAAGCGATTCGGATCTGCAAGCCTATGGAGAATATCCTCACCTATGTGGAGGATCCCTGCGGGCCGGAGGCCGGATATTCCAGCCGCGAGGTGATGGCAGAATTTAAAAATGCGGTGAAGCTTCCTGTGGCCACGAATATGATTGCCACGGACTGGCGCCAGTTCTACCACGCAGCCGCCTTAAAATCCGTGGATATTGTTTTAGCGGATCCCCACTTCTGGGGCTTTGGAGGAAGCGTGCGGATGGCTCAGATCTTAAATGACTGGGGACTTACCTGGGGAAGCCATTCTAATAATCACTTTGACATCACTCTCACTGCCTTTGCCCATGTGGCGGCGGCTGCGCCTGGGAATCCCACGGCTTTGGACACCCACTGGATCTGGCAGGACGGACAGAATCTGTTAAAGGATACGCCTCAGATAGTGGATGGGTATCTGCAGGTTCCTAAAAAGCCTGGAATGGGTGTAACTATTGATATGGAAAAGGTGATGGAGGCTAATGCACTTTATAATAAACTGCCGTCTCATGACCGGGATGACGCCATGGCTATGCAGTATCTGATTCCTCACTGGAAATATGACTGCAAGAAGCCGGCGCTGGTGAGATAGGAACAGGATTGGTTACTTGTTGCTGGAAGTGGCGGGCCATGGACAGCAATGTGAAATTTAGCGAAAAGGGGAAAAGAAAATGTTCTTTAAAAAATATGGGGACATTGTTGTAGGTGTGTTCTTTATGGCACTCTCTGCAATTATGATGGTTATGGCTCAGATGCTGCCTAAGTCCAAGGTTATGGAAATCGGCCCGGACTTTATGCCTATGGTAATCGGCGCCATCACCTTCGTCCTGGCATTGATTTTGACAGTGCTGAACGTGAAAAATATGAAAATGCGGGCAGCTGAGCTTGAGAAGATCACAATCGATGAATGTGATTACAAGCGTGTGCTTTTAAGCGCGCTTCTGGTGCTGGTTTATGTATTTATCCTGCAGCCTGTAGGCTTCATCGTATCCACACTTGTATATCTGCCGCTGCAGATGCTGGTTCTTTCTCCCGATGACCAGAGGGGGAAGAAGCAGATTATCCAGTTACTGATTATTGATGTGATTTTTACCATGGTTGTGTTCTTCTTATTCCGCTACGGATTTAAGATAGTGCTTCCGGCTGGTATTTTCACCATTAACCTATAGGAGGGGAGTATATGCAAGCATTAGGACTTTTAGGAAATGCCTTTATCGGCGTTTGTCAACCTGCCTCCCTTCTGCTGATGATAGCAGGTGTGGCAGTAGGTATTATCTTTGGTTCCATTCCGGGACTTTCCGCATCCATGGCAGTTGCCCTGTTTCTGCCCTTAACCTTCAGCATGACGCCCTCTATGGGTATGAATACCCTGGTGGCGGTTTACATCGGAGGTATCTCCGGCGGTTTGATTTCTGCGATTTTGTTAAATATGCCTGGCACGGCGTCTTCGATCGCCACCACCTTTGACGGGCATCCCATGGCGAAAAACGGGGAGGCCATGAAGGCTCTGGGACTGGGTATCGTATTCTCCGCCCTGGGCTCCATCTTCTCATTTATTATCCTGACCTTCTGTGCGCCGTCCCTGGCGGATGTGGCATTAAAGTTTACACCAGCTGAAAACTTTGGTATCTGCTTCTTTGCCTTAACCATGGTGGCGATCCTGGCCTCCGGTAATATGATCCGCGGCCTTCTGGCAGGTATGCTGGGCCTTATGTTTACCCAGATTGGTATGGCTCCCATCGACGGAACTGCCCGCTTTACCTTTGGGGCAAGCAACCTGATGGCTGGCTTTGACACACTGCCTACCTTGATCGGTATCTTCGCTATCTCCGACATCCTATGTACAGCAGAGAAGATGGGAAGCGGCAAGCTGGAAACAATCCCTATCAAGAAGGTAAAGGGCTTTGGCTTTAGCATGAAGGAGTTTGTGTATCATCTGCCCAACTTCTTGCGTTCTTCCTTGATCGGTACGGGTATCGGTATCCTGCCTGGAATCGGCGGCTCCACCTCCGGTATGCTGGCTTATGTAACTGCGAAAAATATGTCCAAGAAACGGGATGAATTCGGCAAGGGCTGCCCTGACGGTATCGTAGCAACCGAGTCTGCTAATAATGCAACCATCGGCGGCGCCATGATTCCCCTTCTGGTGCTGGGTATCCCCGGCGACGGCGTAACCGCTATGATGCTGGGCGGCTTCCTGATTCACGGTCTGTCCGCCGGTCCGCTGCTGTTTGTAAAGAATGCAGACGTAGTATACGGAATCTTTGCGGCATGTATGGTCTGCGCCCTGATTATGCTGGTGGTAGAGTGGACCTGTATCAAGGGCTTTGTGCAGGTATTAAAGGTGCCAAAGCACATCCTCCTGCCATTAATCCTGGTGCTGTGCTGTGTAGGCGCTTACGCCACCAACAATCGTATCTTCGATGTGCAGTCCATCCTGCTGTTCGGCATCGTAGGCTACTTGTATCACAAGTTCAGCCTGCCCACCACACCGTTCGTGCTCTGCTTCCTTATCGGAGGCATGCTGGAGACCTACCTGCGGCGCGGTATTATGCAGTATAAATCCTTTGGCGCATTCTTTGCAAGACCGATTTTTGATGTGTTCTTCTTTGTAGCAGTAGGCGTTCTCTGCTGGTCCATCTATAAGGAGTATAAGGCGTATCTGGCGAAGAAAAAGGCAGCATAAAGGATAGCTGCTAGTTTAAGTGGTAGAAGCATCCCGCTCTGGGGGCGGGAGCTTTCTATAGAAAAGGGAAAAGAAAAGGGCCAAGGCCCAAATTAAAGGAGAGAAAACTATGAAAAAAAGAATTTTGGCAACGATTTTAGCAGGAATGGCAGCAATCAGCTTAGCAGGATGCGGCGGCGGATCCGAGACTGCAGCTACCACCGCAGCAGCGACCCAGGCTGCAGGCGGATCCAGCGATAATGGGGGGGCTGCAGCAGAGGTTGAGACCACAGCCACCAGCTGGGCTCCCTCCACAACGGTTTCCATCGTAGTACCTGCAGGCGCTGGCGGAAACACCGACCTTTCTGCTCGTGTATTTGCTCAGTATGCAAAGGAAATGACTGGCGCTGACTTCATTGTTGTAAATGCTAATGGCGCAGCAGGCTCTGTAGCAGCGAATCAGGTATTAGGCTCTGCAGCAGACGGACATACCTTCTTATATGGACATAACCTGGTAAATGTGGCGAACATTGCAGGTGTTACGGATTACAATTATACTGCATTTAAGCTTGGCCCCACCTTTGCAAAGGATCCGGCACAGCAGCTATACGTGAACTCTGAGAAGTATGCAGACTTAAATGCATTTATCGAGGCAGCAAAGGCAGCTCCCGGACAGCTAAAGGCATGTACCGAGGTAGGCGCATACACCTACTATGAGCTTCTGGCATTTGAGAAGGCAGCTGGCATTGACTTAGACTTAGTAGACGTTGGCTCCAACTCTGATAAGATTGCAGCCATGCTGTCCGGACAGGTTGATTTAATGCCTGGCGCATATATCAACTGTAAGGATTATCTGGCAGCAGGACAGTTTACCTGCATCGGCGCTCCGACCGAGGAGAGATACGATCTCATCGCAGACATCCCAACCTTAAAGGAGCAGGGTGTGGATCTGGTATATCCGGACTGTGATTTCTCCTTCTACTTCCCGGCAGATACCTCAGATGATGTGATCGCCTTCTATGAGAACCTGGTACAGCAGATTCTGGCAGACCCGGCAGCCGCAGAGGCAGTGGCGAATGTAGATATGATGCCTTACTACTTAAATTCCACAGATTCCGCAGCGCACGATGAGGAAATCTTTAATACCATTAAAGGTATTGCAGACGAGCTGGCTCAGTAAGGGTTTACTTTAAAAGTCCGCCGCCGAATAGGCGGCATGCATTCAGGGATGCATAGATAATAAACAATGTACAAGAGACATCCGGCCTGCGAGAGGCCAGATGAAAAGCCCCCGGCATGCGTCGGGGGCTTTTGCGAAAATTTAAAAGTATTCTAAAATCCTTTCCCGAAGATGATTTTCCGGACTGTTCATCACCCAGTTTTTCCGCCTCACAAAGGCATTGAGCCGGGACAGAGGAGGAACCATCGAGTAATAGGCAATGTGCTCTGGATCCGTGGCGCAGGATTGGCCGATTAAGGCGATGCCGATGCCCATAGCGACCATGCTTCTGGTGGCAATAATGCTGTTAGTCTCGCAGACCGTGCTGAGCATAATTTGCGCAGATTCAATCACCTGGTCTGTAAGCGCCCGCAGGGTGGAGCCCTTCTTCGAGAGCAGGATATTATCCTCGCTGAAGTTCTCGGATATATCCTGGACAGTAATGGGCTGATCCGGGTTTTTCTGGTAATAAGGATGGGTTTTGGGAATCGCCCAGTACACCTCCTCTCTGCGGAGGATATCCACCTGGCTGGGACTGAAGGGCTGGATGCTGTTAAGGGCCATAATACCGCAGTCAATATTTTCATCCAAAAGCATTTTCGTCAGGGAGGGGACATTGGTTTCCGAGATTTCCAGGGTCACATCCGGATAGAGGGCTTTAAAAGGAGGGATCAGCTCGGTCAGCATTTTTAATCCAAACTGGGAAGTGACTCCGATGGTGATATGCCCCCGGTTGTCAATATTCTGGATGCTCCGGTACAGGTGATCCTTAATATGAAGCACTTCCTTTGCAGCGTCTACATAAAGGTGGCCGGCAGGCGTGAGAGAAAGGCTTCCCTTGCTCCGGTAGAACAAAGGAGTCCCCAGCTCTGTTTCCAGCTTTGACAGATACTGACTCAAAGAGGACTGGGATACGAAAAGCTCTTCAGCCGCTTTGGTCATATTCTTTTTTCTGGCAATGGCTAATATGTAGGTGAGATATTTTGTATCCATTACAATCCTCCATAAAATAATTTATTTTTAAGTTCATTATAACAAAATCGTTTCACAAATAACTATTAAAAAAATTAAGAAAAATCAAAATACTATTAATTTTACTTATACTTAGGAATGGTGTATACTGATAATCAGAAAGGAGAGCATGGAAGAATTCCCTAGTGCTCTTTCACAAAAAGAAGGAGGTAACAGCAGTGAGTGCACCAATGTTTGTAAAGATTAAAAATGAGGACAATGTAGCCATCGCAGTCCACGAGATCAAACAGGGGACCGAGGTTCTGCCGGGGGTGACTGCCCGCCACGATATTCCTCAGGCCCACAAGATCGCCTTAGAGGATATTCCTAAGGACCAGCCGGTGATCCGCTACGGCGTGGTACTTGGCTATGCCATCGAGGATATCCGGAAGGGAGACTGGATCAATGAATTTATGCTGCATCTCCCCACCCCGCCGGATGTGGATAATATGACCTTTGCCACCAATCTGGTAACCGATCTTCCAGAACCGCCGGTAACTACCTGGGAAGGCTATGTAAATCCCTGGGGAGGCCCGGCAGGAACCAGGAATATCCTGGGTATCAGCACCACCGTACAGTGTGTTACCGGTGTGCTGAATGTGGCTGTGGAGAAGATGAAACGAGAGCTCCTTCCGAAATACCCCAATGTAGATGATATCGTGCCCATTAATCATGCCTATGGCTGCGGTGTTGCCATCAATGCCCCGGAGGCCAAGGTACCGATCCGCGCCCTTCGAAACCTGTCCAAGCATCCAAACTTTGGTGGACAGCTGATGGTGGTAGGCTTGGGCTGCGAGAAATTTACAGTAGAGATGCTCTGCGAAGAGGCAGATATCACCCCTGAAAATGTGATTATCCTCCAGGAGAAGAAGGGCTTTGACGCCATGCTAGACGCTCTGATGGAGATGGCAGATAAGAAGCTGGCTATCTTAAACCAGAGAAAGCGGGAAATCTTACCCCTATCAGAGCTTCTGATCGGCATGCAGTGCGGCGGCAGTGACGCCTTCTCCGGTGTAACAGCCAACCCATCGGCAGGCTATGCAGCCGATATGCTGGTAAAGGGCGGCGCCACTGTAATGTTCTCCGAGGTGACGGAGGTCCGCGACGGAGTTTACCTCTTAGGAGAGCGGTGTGTGAATGAAGAGGTAGGAAAGAAGCTGGCAGCTGAGATGAAGTGGTATGACAATTATCTGGACGCAGGCCAGGTAGACCGAAGCGCCAATCCCACCCCCGGAAACAAAAAAGGCGGCCTGGCCAACATCGTGGAAAAGGCTATGGGCTCCATCGCAAAATCCGGCACCTCCCCTATCGTAGAGGTTCTCTCCCCAGCTGAAAAGCCCAGCAAGAAGGGCCTGATCTACGCGGCAACCCCAGCCAGCGACATCGTCTGCGGCCCCTGCCAGCTAGCCTCAGGCATCGGTCTGCAGGTATTCATGACCGGACGGGGAACCCCATATGGACTGGCTATCGCACCGGTAATCAAGGTATGCTCCAGAAATGAGATGAAGGAACAATGGCCGGATCTGATCGATATCAATGCAGGACCGGTGGCAACCGGAGAAGCTACCATTGCGGACATCGGGACGAAGCTGTTTATGGAGATAATCGATGTGGCAAGCGGGAGGAAGCAGAGCTTTGCGGAGAAGTATAGGCTGCATAATGACTTGTGCATATTTAATCCGGCGCCAATTACCTGATGGGGGTTTGGCTATTTACTTTAGTCTCTGTGATCGCGAAGGTCTGGTGGATCGCCAGCTGAGTGGGTGTCGCAACCTGGTAGGATTCGCTGGCCAAGTGCGTGTCGCAACCCGTTAGAATTCGCTGGCCAAGTGTGTGTCGTTACCCGTTAGGGAATCCAAGTTTTCGGGG
>CATOJE010000062.1 GCA_951800145.1 uncultured Lachnospiraceae bacterium
GCGAAGATGAGACAATATCTTAAGCTACTATTTTTGTTTGCATCAGGAGGCCTTTTATATAACCTTCTGGAGCTGTTTTACCGGGGGTGGACACACTGGGCAATGTTTTTCCTGGGCGGGTTGTGTTTTGTCGCTCTAGGGGCAATTAACGAGGTTATACCATGGGATATGCCTTTATGGCAGCAGGTACTTATCGGTGCCTGCATAATTACAGCTCTGGAGTTTGGTATCGGCTGTATTGTAAATATATGGTTGGGGTGGGGCGTGTGGGACTATAGTCAGATGTCGGGCAATATCCTGGGCCAGGTATGCCCGCAGTTTTTCGGACTATGGCTGTTCGTCAGTCTGGCAGGAATCATCCTGGATGATTGTTTACGGTATTGGATGTTTGATGAGGAGAAACCACATTACAAATTAAAATAAGGAAAGGTGAAGAAAATGAAATTTGATTTTCTTGATATGTATAATGCTGCTGTCGGGGCTATTATAGCAGTTTTGTCTGCAGTATTTGGCGTGTACTGGTATTTATTTGCAGGGTACTTAATTTTAAATATCCTTGACTGGGGGACTGGCTGGTATAAGGCTTGGAAGCAAAAGCAGGAGTCCAGCTATGTAGGGATGAAAGGCATTGCCAAGAAAACAGGTTATTGGGTAATCATTCTGGTAGCTTTTTTAGTGCCTGCTCTATTTATACATCTGGGGCAGGACTTGCTGGGCATCGACCTGGGATTTTTGACATTGTTAGGATGGTTTACACTCGCGGCACTGTTGGTTAATGAAGTTCGTAGCATCCTGGAAAACCTGGTGGAATGTGGTTATAGAGTGCCGGATTTCCTTATCCGGGGGCTGGCCATAACGGAAAAGTTAATCCATGCGGGGATTGATATTCAGGATAAGAGGCAATAAATTGTGAAAGAGGAAAAACCGCCTGTGAGGAGCAGGCGGTTTTGTTTTAGGCCTGTTGTCTCTGATAGATAGCAGTCAATGCCTCTTGGAGTACCTGAGAAAAATTAATGTGATTCTTCTCAGCAAAAGTATTAAGCCATGCTGGAATAGTAAGGTTTTTCCTCACCGCTTTATTCCCGTATTTTTCGGCGTAGGAATCCATATCAAGAACCAATATGCTCACAAAACCGCCGGGGTCGGGAATAACGCTTTCAATGGAGCTGGCTTCTGGTGCCGGTTTTCCATCTTCCAGTTCGTCAAGAACCCAGCTAGATGCAGCATCTGTACCCATAAGGATAGCTTCTGCCAGAGTATCGCCTCCGCTGACACATCCGGGAAGGTCTGGAATAACTACGGCATAAGCACCTTTTTGTTCCTCATCAGGATAAAAACAAGCAGGGTAAGTTAATTTCATGAAAACCTCCTTATTATCATGGGCAGTACCGGGCTTTTATAGCCCGGTTTGCTTAAAAATTTGCTTTACAACTTGAGGGGCAATGTCTCCAGGGCGTTTCGGGATTGTGACTTTGCCTGGTTTTGAGGGGTGGGTGTATTGGCAGTGTGAGCCTTTTGCGTTTTGTATTCCCATCCGTCTGCTAAAATGATTTTTTCTACTTCCCGGAACCTCATTTTTAACCTCCTTATGATTATGTTATACGCATTATGCGTATAACAGTCAAGAGATTTTTGTAATTTAATGTAAAAATATTTTTGTAATTTTAAAGAAAGGATAAAAACTATGAGAATTTGCTTAGATGCCGGCCATTACGGTAAATACAACCAGAGTCCATGCAATAAAACGTATTACGAATCTGATATGGTGTGGAAATTGCATCTCCTGCAGAAAAAGTACCTGGAAGAATACGGTGTAGAGGTAGTCTTAACCCGAGGAGGCCAGGCGGCCGATCGGGGGCTGTATGAGCGCGGAGCTGCGTCGTCCGGCTGTGACTTATTTATCTCGAACCATTCAAATGCTGCAGAAAATGCCGCGGTGGACTATCCGGTTGCGTACTGTGCGATTAACGGCAGCGCGGATAAGATCGGGCTAGTATTGGCTAAGTGCGTTGAGACTGTTATGGGTACTAGACAGGCAGCCAGGATCGAGCACCGGTCGGGGAGCCATGGAGATTACTATGGGGTCATCCGTGGCGCTACTGCGGTAGGCACTCCTGGGATCATCTTGGAGCATTCCTTCCATACGTCCCCAAAGGCAACGGTCTGGTTGCTGGATGACGGGAACCTGGATAGACTGGCACAGGCGGAGGTTGAGGTCATCGCCAAGCACTATGGCCTGCAGAAAGCTATAAAAACCGGCTGGGTACATGAGGACGGCGGAGAGCGGTTTTATCTGGGGGACACCGGCATTTATGTTCAAAATGATTGGTATTTGTACGAGGGTGACTGGTATTGGTTTGACGAAACTGGACACATGGTTACCAATACCTGGTATCTGTACAAGGGCGATTGGTATTACTTAGGGCAGGATGGAGCCATGGCAAAAGGTCTGCTGGATGACAATGGGAAGTGGTATTATCTCGACCAGGAGGGCCGGATGGCCACGGACCCGGTACTGCTGATTCCGGATAAGGATGGGGCTCTGCAGTGGCCTGGGCTTGCTATACGATACGGAGAAGAGTGCCTGATGTGTGCGGCACTTTAATCGCGGGATGCAGATGGGGGGCAGGATATTGGAACGTTTTAAGTATCTGCAAATTACAAAATGATTGAAATTTGTCGGTTTCTGTGATAGCATTTTTATGGGTGCTACCATAACGGTAGGCGGTTGGCCCTCTGCGGAGGGACTGGACCCTCCGATTACATAGAAATCCGCCTTATGCGGAAATCTCGGAAAGGAGGGCAAACTTATGAGTGATTTTGAAATGCTCTCCATCGTGCTGATGATCCTTGCGATTGTTGTCACATTGGTAATTGCACTGATAAACGCAAAAAAGTAACCGCCCCGGCCTAGGACGCGGTTACTTTTCACTATAAGTAACAACTGAACGGGCCAACCGTCTATCGGCAGCTCCTAAAGGGGTGTCTGTTACCAGCAGATGCCCTTTTCTACATTAAATAGTATCCCAATCTGGTAGAAAAGTCAATGGATTTTCGATTGGAATTATTTAACATTATGTACCATTTGCTCAATTTGCCTGGCAAGATAAAGTCCATCCGCGACTCCAAAGAGGTAAAGCCCCTCCTGCTCATCGCCGCTGCTGCAGGCGATATAGTCTAAGTATGTATAAAAGGCCGCCTGAAGCGACTCCGATTCCTGAGAGTCCGCAACAGTATCTTTTATAAGCCGCAGAAATTCTTCACTTCTTTTAGCATCTTCCCTCCCTCTGGCTATATGATTCTTTAGGTACACAGATGCTCTCTCTTGTACCCATAATTCCTTCATCTCATTCATATTCATAATTTCCTCCAATTATCCTTTGCATAGTGCTAATCTATAGCTTTTTACCAACATCATCTGTTTCATCCTTTTGGCCCGCCATACTGACTAATGATAAATTGCGCTAATTTTGGATTAGGCTGGCTGATTTTTACCGGATACTGAAGCCGTTTTTCATACTTCCACATTTAAACACATCCTCCTTCCCATGGCCACGGATCATTGATCCAGGTCCAATAATTCCGATCATTTACATCTGTCATAAAAAGAGGTCCGCACTGCATCTCATATGCCTGGACCGCATTGTTATACAGAGCATGGGCTTGATGGTAATAAGCCAGGGCAGCAGGGTCAGACGGATGGGTATCCAGGAAAAGGATGGCATCATCTACTGCAAATCCAGTTTGATAAACCTGATTTAGTAAGGAATGGCAGGATAAATTATTCGGGGTTTGATTCATGAGCGGCACCTCCCATAATGAAATGCATAATCTAGATCCGGAAATATGGTGCCGGCTTTAAAAGCCCGGTCCAGGGGATAGGTTTGCCCCCATGTCTGCCATGGCACATATCCCATTCCGACAGGAAACTGCTGCATACCGCAGCCAGCCGGATTGGAAGGACGATTATATGGAACATAATAATCCATAGAGAAAACTCCTTTTTTCTTGTTCTAATTATAGTCTATGAGAAAATAAGGTGGGGGTTCGGAAAAAAGAGAATTCTTAGGGAGAAAAGGGAGGAGGCCGGTCAGGATTACTCCTGCCGGCCGGGTATTATGAAAAAAAGTTTTCGCTTTTGCTTCTTACAAGTAAAGTATATTCAGAGAATGTGGAAAAAGTTTGAGCGGTTTGTAACAATTTCATGAACGATTTGTAGAGAATATGTGAATCGAAAAGACAATGGAATTGATCGGAAAAAGGGATTGCAATATGAGGAAAGCTGTGCTATTATAAATGTATACAAAATATAGATTTGTATACAAATCTATCGTCTAAGGTGCAGACAAACAAATTATAAAGGAAAAGGAGAAGAGGTATGAACAGCATGAATGATTTTTCACTGCAGGGAAAAGTAGCATTAGTAACTGGGGCGTCTTACGGCATTGGCTTTGCCATCGCGAAGGCCATGGCCTGTGCCGGAGCGACGATTGTGTTTAATGATCTGAAGCAGGAGCTGGTGGACAAGGGGTTAGAAGCTTATAAGGCAGAGGGAATCCAGGCTCATGGCTATGTGTGTAATGTATGCGATGAGGATGCAGTGAATGCTATGGTGGCGCAGATTGAACAGGAGGTGGGAGTGATTGACATCCTTGTGAATAATGCAGGGATTATCAAGAGAATTCCCATGATCGAGATGAGCGCCCAGGATTTCCGCCAGGTGATCGATGTGGATCTGAACGCACCATTTATCGTAGCGAAGGCGGTAATCCCGTCTATGATTAAGAAGGGACATGGCAAGATTATTAATATTTGCTCGATGATGTCAGAATTTGGCCGGGAAACGGTATCTGCTTATGCAGCGGCCAAGGGCGGATTGAAGATGCTGACCAGGAATATTGCTTCCGAATATGGTGAGTATAATATTCAGTGCAATGGCATCGGGCCAGGCTACATCGCCACACCACAGACCGCGCCCCTCAGAGAGATTCAGCCGGATGGTTCCAGGCATCCCTTTGATCAGTTTATCATTGCCAAGACGCCGGCCGGTCGGTGGGGAGAAGCAGATGATTTAGGCGGTCCGGCAGTATTCCTCGCCTCCGATGCGTCTAACTTTGTGAATGGACTGATCCTGTATGTAGACGGCGGTATTCATGCCTATATTGGAAAACAGCCCTCATAAGGAACACGGAAGATATTGTGAATCGAATTTGGGAGAAAACAGCTCTTTCTGGAGAGGCCTCTGGAAGGGGCTGTTTTTGCTGCTGTGAGCAGTAACCTGTTTTTTCGATTATAGTAAAACATTTCTTGTCATTCCCGGTATAAGATGATAAAATTCATTAGGAGGGAGAAGATGACATATTCGGTATCAAGAGTAATCAAAAAAGAGCTTGTGATGACTGAGTCACTCACAAACCCCTGAATTTACTATAAAAATCGGAGTAACAGGATTTGAACCTGCGACCTCTCGGCCCCCAGCCGAGCGCGCTACCAAGCTACGCCATACTCCGTACAGTTTTGTATTATACCAGAGAAATCTGATTTTGAAAAGTACTTTTTAAAAATTTTTTTTCGGAGGATAAAAAAAGGATGGACAGGACGGAAAAGCCAAGCTCGATTATCAGCTTTGATTTGGACATGACTCTGCTGGATCATAAGACATACCGCATTCCAGACAGCGCTCTGGAGTCAGTGGAACGGCTCAGAAGGCATCACAGGATAGTGCTTGCTACAGGGCGGGATATGGACAATCACTACAGCCGTCCCTTTAGGGATCAGATAAACCCAGATGGGATTATTCACATGAACGGGACAAAGGTAACGGCGGGCTCCCGGATAATATATGATCATCTGATGGATAAGGAGCTGCTGCGCTCGCTGCTAATGTTTTCCCAGGAGCATGGATTAAGCGTAGGGGTTACCATTGACGATGAGGACTATTATACCAGCCCGGATTCGGTTATTGCTCACGATCAGAAGAAATGGGGAGACATCCATCGCCAGTTTGCCGATCCCTTTCAGCTGCTTTCGAAAAATGTGCGCAGCCTGGCCTATATTGGAGGTGAGGAAGGGGCGGGGCTTTTAGAGAAGCATTTCCCACAGCTGCGGTTTCCTATGTTTGCAGGGAAGGTAGGAGCGGATGTTGTGGAGAGGGAGGCTTCAAAGGCAGAGGGACTAAAGCGTCTCTGCGAATATTGGGGGATTGACCTCTGGAATACTGCTGCGTTCGGGGACAGTATGAATGATATGGAGATCTTAAAGGCAGCGGGAATCGGCATTGCCATGGGGAATGGAATCGAAGAATTACAGCAGGAGGCAGACTATGTGACAGCTCGGATTGAGCAGGATGGGGTGAAACGGGCTTGTGAACATTTTAACTGGTTTTATCAGTTGACTGACCACACAATCAGCTGTTAGAATAGATGTACTGAGCACGTTTCGCTACTGATGTGAGGAGCGGGTGTTAAACAGTACCATATTGATGACTTTGGGGAGGATGAAGGCATATGGCAAAACAGTACGATTTGGTGATTATCGGGGCAGGACCTGGAGGGTATACAGCGGCGATTCAGGCGGCGGACTTTGGCATGAAGGTGGCAGTGATAGAGGAAAAGGACCTGGGAGGCGTCTGTGTGAACCGGGGCTGTATTCCCACCAAGGCGCTTCTTTATGCATCCCATATTTTTTCGCTGATGCAGAGCAGCGATGAGTTCGGAATTTTTACCGATCAGATCTCCTTTGATTACGGGAAAATGCAGCGGTATAAAGAGAAGGCGGTGAAAACCTACCGAGATGAAATCTGTCAGATGTTTCAGGATAAAAAGATTGATTTTATCCGTGGAAAGGGAATTTTGCGCCGAGACAGGACCGTAGAGGTTCATAACAGCGAGGGCAAAGAATACTACCAGGGAACCTATGTGCTTTTGGCGACCGGGGCCAAGGCTTATATCCCGAATATTCCAGGGACGGACCTTCCAGGCGTGGTGACCAGTGATCAGATCCTTCACGGAAAGGAATGGAATTATAACCGGGTGATGATCGTGGGCGGCGGTGTGATCGGTGTAGAGATGGCCACCATCTTCCACAATCTCTGCAGCCAGGTAACGGTTATTGAGCGCAATGACCATCTGTTAGGCCCCATGGACCGCCAGGTGGCGCTGGAGCTGGAGGAGGATTTAAAGAAGCAGGGAATTAATATCTACTGCAGTGTGTCCCAGGTTTCCATTGAGCGGGAAGAAAGCCTGACCTGCCGGTTCCTTACCCGGGATGGGCAGGAGATCAGCCAGAAGATAGGGGTGGTGCTGATCGCCACCGGAAGGAAGCCAGATGTATCGGGCCTGTTTGGCGAGGATGTCCATATGGAGATGAAGAAGGGACGGCTGGTGGTGGACGGCGGATTCCAGACCAGTGAAAAGGGCGTCTATGCCATCGGCGACCTGATTGCAAATATTCAGCTGGCCCATGTGGCGGCGGCTCAGGGAACCTTTGTGGTGGAGAATCTTTTGAAGAAGGAACACAGCATTAAGCTGGAGGTGGTTCCGAATGGGATGTTTGTCAGCCTTCCCATCGTACCCAGCTGTATCTATACCACACCGGAGATTGCCACTGTGGGAATCACAGAGGAGACTGCCAGGGCATATGGGATGAAGGTGCGGGTAGGGCATTATTCGATGAACGAGAATGGAAAATCCATCATCACCCGGACAGACGGCGGATTTATCCGGCTGGTATTTGAAGCATATTCTAATACCATTGTAGGCGCACAGATGATCTGTCCCAGGGCGACGGACATGATCGGGGAGATGGCAACAGCCATTGCCAATGGCCTGACTGCGGTTCAGCTGTCTCTGGCAATGCGGGCCCATCCTACCTACAGTGAAGGGATCAAGGCCGCGATTGATGATGCCATGAGAGATTAAGAAAATCAGCATACAGACCAGAAGCAAACCTGTAAAAGGGCTCGGGAGCAGGGAAAGCGGCAGCGTCTGGGAGTGCATGCAGGTAAATTCAGGAGGAAAAGAAGGATGATTGAAGCGCGTTTAAACCATCTTCGCCAGCAGATGAAGGCGAGGGGGATGGATGCTTATCTGATTCCCACCGCAGATTTCCATGAATCAGAATATGTGGGGGAATACTTTAAGTGCAGAAGCTTTATGAGCGGCTTTACCGGCTCAGCAGGGAGCCTGGTGGTGACCTTAGATGATGCGGCTCTGTGGGTGGACGGCAGATATTTCGTGCAGGCAGGGGAACAGCTGAAGGGGAGCACCATCCGCATGATGAAAATGGGAGAAGATGGCGTGCCGGAAATCGAGGACTTTATCGCAGATGCAGTGCCGGAGCAGGGCTGCCTGGGCTTCGATGGACGGGTGGTGAACAGCTTTACCGGGAAGAAGCTGGAAGCTCTGCTTGCTAAAAAAAGGGCCTGTATCAAATGTGAAGAGGATTTGGCGGATTTGGTATGGGAGGACCGCCCGGCTTTATCAGCGGAACCGGCCTGGATTCTGGAGGAGAGCTATGCCGGAAAGAGCGGGGCGGAAAAAATCAAGGATTTGCGGGCCGCTATGGAGAAGGAGGGGGCAACAGTCCATGTGCTTACCACTTTGGATGATATTGTGTGGCTTCTGAATATCCGGGGCAATGATGTGCCCTGCAATCCGGTGGTGCTGTCTTACTTAGCGCTCACAAAGGATCAGGTGATTCTCTTTGCGAATCCCCAAGTATTTGGCGATGAGGAGAAGGAGTATCTGAGCCAGCTAAAGGCAGAGCTGCGTCCATATGATCAGATTTATACCTATGTCCATGATTTGAGAGGGGAAACCATTCTTTTGGAGGAGGCGCGGGTGAATTACCGGATGCTTAAGGAAATCCATGAGTCCAACCAGGTAATCAGCCAGATGAACCCCACCGTTTTAGCAAAAGCGGTGAAGAATCCAGTGGAAATCCAGCATATGAAGGACGTGCATGTGAAGGATGGGGTGGTGATGACCCGTTTTATCCGCTGGATGAAGGAGAATGTGGGGAGGATCCCTATGGACGAGCGTTCTGCTGAACAGAAGCTGGACAGCATGAGGCGTGAGACCGAGGGGAATCTGGGCCTGAGCTTTGAGACCATTTCTGCTTATGGACCGAATGCCGCCATGTGCCATTATTCAGCAACTGAGGAGAGCAATGCAGCGATTCAGCCCAAGGGCTTTTATCTGGTGGATTCGGGCGGACAATACTATGAAGGGACAACCGATATTACCAGAACCATCGCTGTGGGACCATTGACCAGGGAGGAGAAGGAGCATTATACCCTGGTGCTGATGGCGATGCTCCGGCTGGGGGCAGTGAAATTCCCGTATGGCTCCAGAGGGCTGACCCTGGACTATGCGGCCCGCCAGGTATTCTGGGATCGGGGACTGAACTTTAACCATGGAACCGGTCATGGTGTGGGCTGTCTGCTAAATGTCCATGAGCGTCCGGTGGGAATCCGCTGGAAGATGGTGCCGGAGCGGATGGACAGCTGTGTCATGGAGGCAGGTATGATTACCTCCAATGAGCCAGGCCTCTACATCGAGGGAAGCCACGGAATCCGCACGGAGAATCTGATGCTTTGCGTGGAGGATGAGAGGAATGAATATGGACAATTTCTGCGCTTTGAATATCTGACCTATGCGCCCATTGATTTAGACGGGGTGGAGCCATCCCTGATGACAAAAAGGGATATCCAGCTGCTGAATGATTATCATAAAAAGGTATATGAGAAGATTTCCCCTTACCTGGAGCGTGAGGAAAGAGAGTGGCTGAAGGAGGCTACCAGAGAGCTGAATCCGGCTGCCGGGTGTGGACTGTAGCAGGAGAATGGAAGGCCGGAAGCTGTTGTGATGGTTGCATAGCAGCTTCCGGCCTTGTCGTGCCTTGAAGGATCGGGTCAGAGCGTGGGCACATGGTCTGGTAAACGGGTCAGAGCATTAGTGTCTTGACTGAATATAATTCAGACAAGACACTAATACATCGTTCAACTGGATCAAACAGACCTGGTGATCCGCAGTGCATCAGGCAGAGGATTCCTCCGGAAGCTCTACTAAGGTATAGGAGTGATGAACTGCAGGGAGAAAACGCTCCAGGATGTGGGCAGTCTGGATGCGGAGGCTGGAGGTATTGATGCAGGGGTGACAGCCGATATAGGGATGCCCCTGGATTACTTCCTTATCAATCAGAAGCTGCACCTGATTCCCGACGTCATTCATCAGCCCCAGAATGCTTACTGAGCCAGGGGTGATGTCTAAAAGCTGCTCCATGTACTCCGGGCCGGCAAAGGAAAGCCTGGAGCTGCCAATCTGCCTGGAAAGATCCTTGGTGTGAAACTTTTTTGTTCCAGGCATTAAGAGAAGATAGAATTTCGTTTTTTGTGAATTAGTTAAAAACAAATTTTTGCAGACGGCTATGCCCAGACGCTGGTCTACCTCATGGCAGGCTTCAATGGTGGGCATGGCGTCGTGATCCAGACGCGCGTAAGGAATCTGGAGCTGATCTAAGAGATCGTAAACCCGGATCTCCTTCTCCAGGCGCCCGGTACAGTCCAGAGGGCGCCCCTCATAGAGAGTGGGATCCATATGATAAATAGTATTCATAATCGTTCTCCTGACAAATGTGGTGCTATACTGCGGCTGCAGCCAGCACCTGGATAGGTGCCGGCTTCTGCTTATAGCGGTGGCTGTGCAAGGCTTCCTGTGAGGAAAATATGGGAAGCTTCAGGAACATCATTATTAAGTATATAAAAAGAAAGAAAAAATGCAAGGAAAATTTTTATCGAGGAAATGTGTATGAATAAAAAGAAAGAAAAACTGGATCAGGAATTAGAGCAGTGGCTGTCTGACTTTTATAAAAAAGAAGGAGCTGGTGAGGGAGGGAAGAGTGGGGCAGGGAAGAGTGAGGCAGGGAAAAGAAGGAATCCAGGTTCAAACAAATCCAGAAGGAAACAGAAAAATCCAACTGCGGCAAAATCCGTATGCCCGGCAGCTGAGCGCTGCGGAGGCTGTCAGCTGCTGCACATTCCCTATGAAGAACAGCTTCGGCAGAAAAGGGAGCGGGTGACAGAGCTTTTAAAGGGCTTGTGTCCAGTGGTTTCGATCGTTGGAATGGATCAGCCATGGCATTACCGGAATAAGGTTCACGCAGTCTTTGATCATGACTTAAAGGGAAACCCGGTCTCGGGTGTGTATGAGGCGGGCAGTCATCGGGTGGTCCCGGTGGAAAGCTGCCTGATTGAGGATGAGAAGGCAGACCAGATCATCGGAACCATACGCTCTATGCTCCGCTCCTTTAAGATTCGAACGTATGACGAGGACACTGGCTACGGGCTTCTGCGCCATGTTCTGGTGCGGGTAGGGAAATTCAGCGGTCAGATCATGGTGGTGCTGGTGACAGCTTCCCCGATTTTTCCATCTAAAAATCATTTTTTAAAGGCACTCAGAGAAAAGCATCCGGAGATCACAACCATTGTCCAAAATACGAATGATAAAGATACCAGCATGGTGCTGGGGGATAAGGAGTCGATTTTATATGGAAAAGGCTACATCGAAGACAGCTTATGCGGGTATACCTTTCGAATTTCTCCAAAATCCTTTTATCAGATTAATCCGGTTCAGACGGAAAAGCTTTATCAAAAGTCGATTGAACTGGCTGGGTTAACGGGAAAGGAGATGGTGCTGGATGCATACTGCGGAACCGGCACCATTGGAATTATCGCTGCCTCACAGGCAAGGCAGGTGATTGGGGTGGAATTAAATCCTGATGCAGTCCGGGATGGAGTGAAAAATATTCGAAAAAATCAGATAAGAAATATGGATATTTACTGCAATGATGCCAGTGTGTTCTTGAGGGAAATGGCTGAGCGGGGGAGAAGATCGATGTGGTATTTATGGATCCGCCCCGCAGTGGAAGCACAGAGATATTTATGGATGCAGTGGGGAAGATGGGGCCATCCAGGGTGGTGTATATTTCCTGCGGACCGGAAAGCCTGGCAAGGGATTTGAAGTATTTTAAGAAGCTGGGTTATCAGGCAAAGGGGGCCTGGATGTATGACTTATTTCCACAGACGGAGCATGTGGAAAGTATCGTGTTGCTTTCAAAACTTAAATCAAATAAGTTGAAGCATATTAATGTGGAATTAGAGATGGATGAATTTGATTTGACGGCGGTGGAGAGCAAAGTCACTTATGAAGAAATTAAGGATTATGTATTGAAACATAGCGGATTAAAGGTAAGTAATCTCTATATTGCACAGATAAAGCAGAAATATGGAATTATTGAGAGGGCAAATTGTAACCTGCCAAAATCGGAAAATTTCAAACAGTCGAAATGTCCGCCAGAGAAAGAAGCGGCTATAAGGGAAGCGTTGGAGTATTTTAAGATGATATAGCGAGAAAGGTGAAAACGAAAGATGGCAAATAATATTAATATGCGTCGAGTATAAGCTCGAATTCAGGAAATGTTTCAAGGTAAAGCTGACATGGCAGACTTTCCAAACGATACAAATAAGCATTTTGAAACAATAAAATTACCAATTTAGAGAGGCAAATTTCTTTTGATGAAGCGATTGTAGATGAACTTTTTCCAGAGTTCTATCCTGCCAATATTTTTAAAAATTTAACGAAGTGTAAGCAACTTGCAGAAAAATTCAATACTATCATCCATGATTAAAGAATAGATAAAGGAGAGCGTTTATGGATAAACGAAAGCGTATGGGAAAAGATAAAGAAGGAGTGATTTTTCCAGTTGCTCTAAATCTTTCTGAAATGAGTGATAGTTATTTGCAATTTATAGAAGAAATCAAAAAAGAAATTCAAAGGCAGAGAGTTTCTGTTGTAATGAATGCCAATAGAAGTATGATTTGCCTTTATTGGAATATTGGCAGGGCTATTTTGAAAAAACAAGAGGAAGAGGGATGGGGCACAAAGGTCATTGACCGTATGTCAAAGGATTTGAAAATTGCTTTTCCAGAAATTTCCTGCGGCACTGCCGCCGCTTGATTCTGATATGGCGAATCAGATATTTAAAGATCCTTATCTATTTGATTTTTTGGGAACCGATATGCCAAGACGTGAAGTGGAAATAGAACAGAAACTAACAGAGCATATTCAAAGCTTTCTGTTAGAATTGGGACAAGGATTTGCATTTGTTGGTCGGCAGGTTCATTTAGAGGTTGGAGGGCAGGATTTTTATTTGGATCACAGGGAGAAAATGATAACTATACTCGTACTCTGGAAGAAGCGATGTTATGCAAGCTTTTGGGAATTACAGTTGAAAGTAAAAAAAGTTCCGATTGGTGGGCAAATCAAATATCAGCTAATAGCATTAAATTAGATATACCAACACGAAAAAGGAATATTACAGTGAGAGATATTCTTAATGAAAATAAAAATAATAAAACGGATTTTATGTATTCGATTATTTTAGCTAAATTATATTTGAAAGCACTGCCAGATTATATACGGGAGGGATTGATGTGGTTGATATAAAGAGATTTGATAATATGTTTTTGATTAATGCACCGGCAGGTAGTGGGAAAACAACCTATATTGAAAATACAATTATTAATCTACTTGTAAAATACCCGAATAGAAAAATTTTGAGTATTACTTATACGAATAGAGCCAAGGAGGAACTTAATTCAAGAATTAATAGTAAAAATGTTATAATAGATATTAAATATTTTACGTTTTGCCAACAAGAATATTATGACAAATATTTGAATAATCCTAATTCTACTAATGCAAAAAATTGTTTTAAGACAACAAAAATTAAAGGCATTTTATGGGCATATAAATTATTTTATGTAGGGTGTTCTCGTGCGAAAGAAAACTTAGTTATTGTAGTAGATGAGAACAAAATAGCATCGTATGGAAAAGAATTTATAAAAAGAATGATTTCCATAGGATTTGATGTTATAGGGGGAGAGCTGTATGGCGAAGAAAACAGAGATAGTTATGAACGAGTATATTGATGTCTTAGAGAAAATAAAAGAGCGAATCACACAAGCGCAGTATCAAGTAATGACAAATGCAAATGTTGAACGCAATATTTTGTTTTGGAATATAGGAAATGTAATTCTTCAATACAGCCAATGGGGAAATAAATTTGTTGAAACATTATCAAAAGATTTGAGAATGACTTATCCTAGTAGAGAAGGATATTCTGTTAGAAATCTCAACTATATGAAACAATTTGCACGTCGAATACCATCTGAAGAAATTTTGCATCAGGGTGGTGCAAAAATTAGCTGGCGTGCAATAAAATTGTTGATAGATAAGACGGATAATTTAGAAGAACATATGTGGTACACACAGCAATGTCTGGAAAATGGATGGTCTAGTACAGTGCTGGCACATCAGATAGAAAGTAGTTTGTACTACAGGCAGGCATTAGCAGATAAAACAACAAATTTTAAGGAACAATTAGCTAACCCATTCAGCGAGCAAGCAGAAGAAATTATTAAAGATCCATATATTTTTGACTTTATACCGAATGCGAAAAAACTTAGAGAGATTGAGCTAGAAGATGCGCTTGTTCAACAAATAACAAAGTTGTTATTGGAATTTGGATCAGGCTTTGCTTTTATGGGGCGGCAGTATCCTATTCAAGTAGGAAAAAGAGAATTTTTCATTGATTTATTATTTTATAATGTCAAATTGCATTGTTATTTTGTGGTAGAATTAAAAACAGTGGAATTTGAACCAGAGTTTGCAGGGAAGTTATCTTTTTATTTGTCAGCAGTTGATGGGGAGTTGAAGTCACCGAATGATAATCCTACGATTGGTTTGTTGTTGTGTAAGGGTAAAGATAAAATGGTAGCTGAATATGCTTTGAAAGATGTAAACAAACCAATGGGAGTAAGTGAATACAAACTTTCCAATCATGTTTCAGAGGAATTACAGGACAAGCTACCGTCGATTGAAGATATTGAAAAAAGAATCAATTAAAATTTTGCATCAGGGTGGTGCAAAATTGATGAAATTTATATTTTGTGGGAAACGGGATGCACGAACGGTATTCGTACTGTAGAAATATTGTCCATATTTCCGTGATTTTGTGGGGATATGTTCTAATTTGGTATCCATGTGGAGACGTGCGTACTTTTGTCCCAACTTAATACAAAGCTATTCAAAAAAGAGAATTGGAAAGACCGATAGATACAAACAGTAAAGGAGTGTGAGAAAAATGGCTTTTGATTTCAAGAAAGAATATAAAGAATTCTATATGCCCAAGAATAAACCGCAAATTGTAAATATTCCGGAGGCGAATTATATAGCTGTGAGAGGTAAAGGGAATCCAAATGAAGAAGGCGGTGCATATCAGCGGGCAATCGGTATTTTATATGCTGTTGCATACACTTTGAAAATGAGTTATAAAACGGATTACAAAATTGAGGGCTTTTTCGAATACGTTGTTCCGCCGCTGGAAGGTTTCTGGTGGCAGGATGGGGTCGATGGGGTTGATTTCTCCGACAAATCAACTTTTAACTGGATCTCTGTTATCCGTCTGCCTGACTTTATAACGGAAAAGGACTTTAACTGGGCAGTTGAAATAGCAACCCAAAAGAAAAAATTAGACTGCTCACTTGCTGAATTTATAACCATTGACGAAGGTCTTTGTGTGCAAATTATGCACTTGGGTTCCTTTGATGATGAACCAGAAACAGTTGCCCTGATGAATGAATATTTGGATAAAAACGGATATACAAATGACTTTAATGAAAGCAGATTACATCACGAAATTTATATGTCAGATGCCAGGAAGGTTGCACCAGAAAAATGGAAAACGGTCATTCGACATCCGATAAAGAAATTGCAGTATGGAGGACAAGGATGATCATATAAAGTGATCCAGTGGGCTTTGCAGCATTTATATTGTGAGGAGGCGGCAGCCTGCCTGGATCTGGAAGAGTGGCGTAATGAATTGCTGGGAAGTGAATGCTAAAACTGAAAATGACAGGAGCTTCGGTATGAAATATATAAAAAGGTGTCTTACACTGGCGATCGTGTTACTTTTGAGTCTGGGCGCCTGCGGGAAACGGGAGGATCCGCCTGCAAGTGCCGCGGATGCCGCAGAGCAGGGGATACAGATGCTTCGGGAAGCCTTTGATGTAGAACGGAAAAAGCTGGAGGTGCTGCAGAAAGTACCTTCTGTTACAAGTGCTTCCATCGATATAGATAGTGATTTAGAGCAGTATAGGATAGATCTTGACGATGCAACCGCCTCGATTCGGACTCCGGGACAGGAGATGGAAACCTATTCCTTGGATCCGGCACAGATTGACGGGATCAATCGTCTGCTCTCTGAATATACACTGACCGTTTATGATGGAAATCCGTACTGGCCTTCCGGAGACTATTGCACTATGATTGAACTGTTTGATTATTCTATTCATTATGATGGCGGATACTACAGGGAATATGGAGCAACCCATTATCCGGAGAACTGGGAAGGATTTATGGAAGAGCTGAAAGGATTTATTGTTTCTGGAGACTGACCATTTTCAGTGTGGAAGGATCTGGATGACATACCAGCGATAAAGGGGTATAATGGGAGTGAAAAACAAAAGAAGAGGAGATGGTATGCAGTGAAGCGCTGTATTGCAGTAGCCCGGATGGTTTCTGATAGCAATATATGACCATTCGGAGGTGACATTTATGATTCCTACATGGAAAATCTATCCCCGCTCACAGGGGCATAGTACGGTTTACCTGAAACAAGTTGTGCAGGATCCGGCTGTTGAAGTGGGGGAGTACACAACATACGATGATTTTGTAAAGGATCCCAGGGATTTTCAGCGGAATAATGTGCTTTATCATTATCCGGAGTGCAATCACGATAAGCTGAAAATCGGAAAGTTCTGCTCCATTGCCTGCGGAGCGAAGTTTTTGTTTAATGCTGCAAATCATGGGATGGGGAGCCTGTCCACCTACCCCTTTCCCATTTTCTTTGAGGAGTGGGGGCTTGATGCGGATACGGCATCCATCGCAAAGGCATGGGACAACAAAGGAGATATTGTAGTGGGCAATGATGTGTGGATCGGCTATGAAGCGGTTATCCTTGCAGGTGTTACCATTGGCGATGGGGCGATTATTGGGGCCCGTGCAGTGGTTACGAAGGATGTACCGCCCTACACCATTGTGGGAGGAGCCCCGGCGAAGCAGATCCGGAAGCGATTCAGCGATGAGATGATTGCAGAACTGGAACGGCTGCGCTGGTGGGACTGGGATACCGAGACAATCCGGAAAAATATAGGCGCCATACAAAGCGGCGATCTGGAAAAGCTCCGCATGCCAGAGCAAGTATAAGTAGAAGAGAAGTAAGATAAAATAACAGAGCCATAGTCTGTATACCAACAGATTATGGCTCTTGTGGTTCCTTCTTTCTAAGCCTCAGCCCTTCAGTACCTCTCTTATCCACTCAGCTGCTCCAGAGCCATTTAAAAGCCGGCCCTTTGCCCAGGAAGCGCTGGGACAGTGCTCCTTTAGGCTTTTCTCCGCCTTCTCGATGCCGCTGCCGCCAGAGGTGGCAAAGGGGATGAGTGTTTTGCCGGAAAAGTCATGGCTCTCCAGGAAAGTGTCTACAATCCGGGGCTCCACATACCACCATACTGGGAAGCCTATGAGTATGGTGCTGTATTGCCCTATGTTATGTAGTGGTGCTGCGATGGCAGGACGGCAGGCGGGATCCTTCATCTCCACAGTACTGCGGCTTTTCTTATCCATCCAGTTCAGATCCGCGGATGTGTAAGGCTGTTCTGGCCGGATCTCGTACAGCTCCGCGCCCACCGCATCGGCCATTTCCTTTGCTACCTGGGCGGTTACGCCACTGGCAGAGAAGTATGCAATTAATATTTTCTCGTTCATGTTAAATCCTCCTGAAAGCTTCATTAGTTTCCTGTGTTCAGGCGCCAGGCATTTTACGAATAACAAGCGGGAGGTAAAGGCTCCGGAGGATATGAATGGGATTGTGTTCCGTGTTATGGAAAATGAATTATATGTAAAGATGCTGGAGGCCATGGGCGCCATTGCCACACCTATGTCTTCGTCAGAGCTTTATTCTGCACTTCAAAATGGGGTGGTAGATGGTCAGGAAAATCCCATCCCCTTTATTATCAGCGATATGACCTATGAAGTTCAGAAGTATCTGGTGACCGATGGACATGTATATTCAATATCTCCATTTATTGTAAACACAGAATGGTATCAGTCTTTGCCGGACGATTTAAGAGAAATTTTTGATGATGGGGTAGAGGAGGCCAGAAGGGCTGCCATTCAGTTTGTGGAAAGGCAGGAGAAGGAGGGGCTGGAGTTCCTGAAGGAAAATGGAATGACAGTCTATGAGCCTACAGAGGAGGAGCTTGAGAAGTGGCATAAGGCTGTATTTGACGGGAGCTATGGCTATATCACTAATTTAATCGGGAAGGATACGGTTGATGCATTTTTAAAGCAGGTGGAGGAAGCAGCAGAATAAAGCGGTAAAAGAAAGCAACAAAAGAAAGCAGGATGTAAAACCAGTGTATACCGTAAAATCCAGTATGCTGACATATTTTCAGGAAGGGGATGAGGAATTGGAAAAAGTTCGAGCCTTGTATTTTCAGCTGGACAGGGCAGAAGAGAGGATCCATAAGATTTTGGAAGGGATGGGGGCATTGCTCCTGGCAGTTTCATTTGTGTCGATTTTTGTACAGATATCTTATCGCTTTGTGCTGTGCAAATTCATGAATCTGCCCCTTTCCTTTACAGAGGAGCTGTCAAGATTCTGCCTATTCTGGCTGGTGTATTTAATGCTTCCGCTTACGATTAAGCAGGGGCTGGAATCGGTAAATACCTTTCTTCCAGACCGGCTGACAGGCAGGAGGAAGCTGGCATTATTCTTTATTGTCAGGGGGATATGTATTTTCGTGGCGGCTGTAGCATTTATTTACTCCTTTTCGGTTCTTTCAACCAACTGGACCTACCGCTCCCCAGCGATGCGGTGGCCGGGCGCTATGATGTATCTTCCGGTAACGATAGGGCTCAGCCTGGTATTTTTCCGGTATGTAATCGAAATTTTCGGTTTGATTAGTAAGGAAATCAAGCCCTTTGAAGCCATGGGGAAGGGAGGCAGCGATTAATGGAAGGATTGGCGATTTTACTGATTTTCATGACGGTCATTATTATCGGCGTCCCCATTAGCTGGGGAATCGGATTGGTTACTATTATCAGCTTGTGGATGTGCGATGCCAGAATGACCATATTGCCTACAAAGATGATCACGGGAATTAATTCATTTACCTATCTTTGCATCCCGTTTTTCGTGCTGGCGGCAGATATTATGTCCAGAGGCGGGATCACAAAGCGGATTTTGGAATTCTGCGATGCCCTGGTGGGACATATCCGGGGAGGCCTGGCCCATGCTAATGTCCTTGCCAGTGCATTATTTGGAGGAATCAGCGGCGCTGCCAATGCAGACGCAGTGGGTCTGGGAGCGATTGAGATCGAAATGATGACAAGCCAGGGATATGATAAGGAATACTCAGCATCCGTTACCGCTGCCAGCGCGGTGCTTTCCCCTATTATCCCTCCCAGCAATATTTTGATTATTTATGCGGTGGCAGCAGGGAATGTGTCTGTGTCGGCGATGTTTTTGGGAGGCATTATCCCGGCGCTGATTTTAAGCGGAGGAATGCTGGCACTAAATTATTACTTCGCAGTAAAGAGGAATTATCCCAAACGGGAGCAGTTTGTAGGGTGGAGGGCTGTGCTGAAAACTGGATGGAGAACATTGCCGGCATTATTTATGCCAGTGATCATACTGGGAGGCATCGTCGGCGGAATCTTTACGGCCACAGAATCCTCCGTGGTGGCTGGTGTGTATGCCATTATCATATCCGCCTTTGGCCTTCGGAATCTGAAATGGAGGGATCTGTACCAGTCATTTGCTAATGCAGCGAAAATGACATCGGTGGTAATGACGATTATTGCCATGGCAGCGGCCATGGGATGGGGAATTACAGCCATGCAGCTTCCCCAGAAAATTTCTGCCTGGTGCCTGGCCTTTGCCCATGATTCCAATTCCTTTCTGCTGATTGTATTCCTGCTCCTGCTAGCCATTGGGATGCTGATGGATGTGGCTCCGGCTATCTTGATTGTGGTTCCCATCCTTCTTCCGGCTGCCGCTGCATTTGGGGTGGATATGCTGCGGTTTGGATTGATTGTTTCGATTACATTGACCATCGGGCTGATTACGCCGCCAGTGGGAATGCTGCTTTTTACCACCTCCACGGTGGCTAAAATTGACCTTTCCAGGATGTACCGGGCGATTTTACCCTATGCGGTGCTGGAATTGATCTGCGCATTAGTGATTACCTTTGTGGAACCAGTTACTGTGTTTTTGCCAAGGCTTTTAGGCTATTAGCATTGTAAAGCTATAACTTTTGAATCAACTTTACAAAAAATGGGCGCTATGCTAAACTGGAATTAAAATCAAAAGGGAGATTTCGGTATGAGGGTGACAATCAAGGATATTTCCAGATACTCAGGTGTATCCACTTCAACAGTGTCGAGAGTGTTGACGAAAAATCCAAAGGTGAGTGAGGAAGCGCTGAGAAAGGTCCAGGAGGCTATCGACGCTTTGGGGTATATTCCGAACAGCGCAGCCAGAAGCCTGGTGAACAAAAAGCGGGGGATGATCGGCCTGATCGTTCCGGAATTAGAAAATCCTTACTATACGGAAATCATCCATGGTGTGGAGGAGGCGGCATCTGCAAAAGGCTTTGGCACAGCCTTAAGCTGCCATATGGACAGTGCCGTCGATAAACAATCCATCTTTAAGCTGTTGGAATTAGGGGTAGATGGAATCATTCACGCAGGCCCTCTTCAGAATGACCAGCTGATTGACTATCTCAGGATGCAGAAGGTTCCTTATGTGCTGCTGGGAAGAAAATTAAAGGGTTCTGACTGTAGCTATGTGATCTGCAATGATTTTCAGTCTGCCTACCAGGCCACCCGGTACCTGCTGGATTTAGGTCACCGCCAGATTGGTTTTCTTTTTGGAAAGAAGAATTCCTACAGCAGTATTCAAAAATATCATGGCTATCTGGCCGCCTTAAAGGATGCGGGGGTTCCGGCAAAGGAGGCTCTGATCCGCACAGGAAGCTTATCCTATCGGGGAGGCTATGAGGCAGCGGAAGACCTGGCAGAAGGTCAGACAGAGTTTACGGCTGTTTTGTCCGGCAATGATATGATGGCAATCGGAGCAAGGGATGCCTTTTTAAAGAGAGGGCTGAGCATTCCAGAGGATATTTCGCTGATGGGCATTGATGACATTTTTTGGGCGAGAGTAAGGGGAATCGATCTTACTACAATCCACGTGCCGCAGTATGAGATGGGGAGCAAATGCTTTGAAATCCTGTGGAGGAAAATTGAGGAGCCCCAGTCCGGGCCAGAGCACTGTGTGCTGGATGGGCACCTGATGGAACGCTCCAGCTGCAGAAGGATTACTCCTGCCATGTAAGTCCAGATACATAGCCCCATTTCAAAAAAGAAATGAGGGAAACAATTTATGAAAATTACTGAAGTAAATCCAATCAAGCTAAAGTTTTTTCCAAAGAATCCTCCCAGAGACGGGCTGGCGGGGATTCCAAGCAGAGATGTGTTTTTAGTTGAGATTCAGACAGATGAGGGAATAAAAGGAATCGGCGAGGGCTTTGCCCTGGGCTCACTGGATTCTCTGGAGGCCATTACCGTGGAGACCCTGAAGCCGCTTTTAATAGGAAGGGATCCGCTGCTGATCGAAGACCTATGGGATAGGATGTATAATCATACAGCAAGATATGGCAGGCGGGGAATTGTGATGGCAGCCATCAGCGCAGTGGATATAGCGCTTTGGGATATTCTGGGTAAAGCTTCCGGAATGCCGGTTTATAAGCTTTTGGGCGCAGCAAAGGATAGCCTGGAGCCCTATGCCAGCGCCGGATATTACATGGACGGCAAGGGGATACCAGAGCTATGCCAGGAGTTTCAGGAATATGTCCAGATGGGATTTAAGACAATGAAAATGAAGGTGGGGGGAGCGCCTCTGGAAGAGGATATGGAGAGAGTGCGGGCTGTTCGGGAGGCAGTTGGACCGGGGATTGATTTCGGCATCGATGCGAATAATGCCTGGGACTATCCAACTGCATTGAAGATGTGCCGGTGCTGTGAGCAGGAGAGGGTCCTTTTCTTCGAGGAGCCGCTGTCATCGGATTTTATGCAGGATTGTATCCGCTTGGCTGCGAACACGGATGTGCCCATCGCCGGCTATGAGACCAATTTAACCAGATATGGCATGCGGGATTTTATTGCCAGGGATGCAGTGGATATCGTGCAGGTGGACGCCATCTGGAGCGGCGGCATCAGTGAGGCGAGAAAAGTGGGGATTCTTGCCGGGGCCTGGGGAAAGAAGGTGATCCCTCATTTTTCCGCGTCTATGATTTCTCTGGCAGCGAATCTAAGCTTTGGCCTGTCACTTCCGAATTCTTCCTACATGGAATACACGCTGGATGAGAATCCCCTTCGCTCAGAGCTTTGTGTGGAAAGCATTGAAATGAAAGAGGGAAGAGTGAGGGTGTTTGAAAAGCCAGGACTTGGCCTGGAGCTGAATATGGATACAGTGGAGAGGTATCGCATTGCCAACCGGTGGTGATGGTTTCGTTTATTTGCTGCCAGGGGCAGGAAGGAGATAGGATTTAAAATGGGAGAATTATCAAAATTACCGAATATCGGGAAGACGGTGGAGGGGCAGCTGTACCAGGTGGGAATTACCACAGAAGCAGAGCTGAAGGCAGCCGGCGCCAAGGAGGCGTGGCTGAAAATCCAGATGATAGATGAATCCGCCTGCATCCACCGGCTTCTGGCCCTGGAGGGAGCCATCCAGGGCGTGAAAAAAACGGAGCTGCCGGAGGAAGTAAAGGCGGAACTGAAAAAATTTTACATGCAGCATAAGAAATAGCCAGGAAATCTGCAGAAGAAAGGGAAGAGGGAAGAGAGGAAGCCTGAGGAAAAATGAGTAAACAGGAAATCAGAGAGTTTCCGCCCTCTCCTGAACCGTCTTCCTGAAATTGATCACATCGTGTTGATAATCAGAAGACATGTATTCCGAAGTAATCATAAAATCCGCAGTAGCCTTATTAACAGCCATAGGGATATCATACACCTGGGCAATCCGCATCAAGGCCTTCACATCCGGGTCATGGGGCTGTGCAGTCAGCGGGTCGGAAAAGAAAACAACAAAGTCGATCACACCCTCTACAATCTTAGCTCCGATCTGCTGATCTCCCCCCAGAGGGCCGCTGTTATAGCCTTTTACCGTAAGGCCGGTTTGGTCTGTAATCATCCGGGCAGTGGTTCCGGTCCCATATAAATTGTGGTGCTTTAAGACAGAATAATGCTCCTGACACCATTCGATTAATTTCGGCTTTTCATTATCATGAGCAATCAACGCAATATCTTTCTTAGGTCCAATGGTAAACGTAATATAATCCTTTGCCATAGCCATCATCTCCTTTCTCTATGGCACTTTATATGCACCGGATCGCTCCGTGTGCATTCTCTAAGGTATACCATAAGGACAGGGAAAAAGGCAAGTTAAATATTCCTGAAGAAAATATGACGATTTTCTAAAATATGGGGGGCGGTGGAGCTTCGCTTTTGATTGTAATTGCTATTTAACTGAGTGGCGTGATAGGTAGAAAAGAGGCAGATAAAAGAAAGAGATTGTCGAAACGGGGAACTTGTGGTACAATCCAGATACGGAAAGTCAGAGAGCAAAGGCGGCTTACCCTCCATCTTCGGAGGGGCAACCCTCCAGACGAAAGAAAGGAGGG
>CATOJE010000063.1 GCA_951800145.1 uncultured Lachnospiraceae bacterium
CTACGCTTTCGGCGGAGCGAGAGCGCGGTGACGTTGGGACCCGGCCTGCCGCGGGCGTAGCCTCCTGGCGAATATGCGCCTGCACCTTCCCCCGCTGCCTTAGACTCCTTGCGGGCTTGGAAATACACTTAGCCAGAGATCTCCTAAGCATCCGCGACTCACTTAAATAGCAATAGTACATCCACAAAGCAAGAACCAAGGAGGCCTCCCATGAATATCCCCAAAATTCAGCACCTGCTAACTCAATACTCCCTGGACGGCTGGCTGTTTACCGATTTTCACGGCCATGATTTCATTACAAGAGATTTCCTGCAGCTGACGGACCGTAGCTGCACCAGACGTCTATATTACTATATCCCGGCCGAGGGTGAACCAGTGAAGATTTTATCTGCTATTGAGCCCTTGCTCTTAGAGCATCTTCCCGGAAGAAAGCTTCTGTACCGAGGCCTTCTCGGTCAAAAGGAAGTGCTGTCTCAGCTATTTACCCCCGGAATGCAGGTAGCCTGCCAATACTCTCCTGGAGGCAATGTACCAGTGGCAAGCTCGATGGATGCGGGCTTGGCAGAATATCTTAGAACCTTTGGCATTACTTTGCGCTCATCTGCTGATCTGCTGCAGCACTTCGGTGCCATCCTGACAGATGCACAGATTGAATCCCACCGGCAGGCGGGCATCATCATCCATCGCATTCTGGATCGCACCTTCCGGTGGATACGGGAATGTTTGAATGCAGGACAGTATATCGACGAATGGATGCTGCTGAATCAGATGAAAGCACTCATTGCCGATGAGCCTATTTATATGGATTCGCCTCCTTTTTTTGGGATTGACGAGCATGGCTGTGAGCCTGGCTATGAGCCCAGGGAGGAGGGCTCGAAGCCCATAAAGGAGGGCAGCCGGCTGATTATCGATATTGCCGGACGGCTCCCGGTGGAAGATTCTGTTTATTATGATATCTCCTGGTGCATGAATGTTGGGCCCAAGATCGATCCGAAATACCAGCGAATCTTCTATATTGTCAGAGATGCGCGCAGCCAGGCACTGGCTTATATTCAGCGATGCTTGGAAAACGATCTTCCTCTAAGGGGGTGTGATGTGGATGCACTGACCCAGGACATATTTCGGAAACAGCATCTGGAGCATTATATTATGCACCGCACTGGGCACAATATCGGCCACAGCTGCCACGGCATCGGTGCTAACCTGGATGACTACGAGACTCATGATGACCGCCGTCTTCTCCCGGGAACTATGTTTTCTATTGAACCTGGCATCTACACAGAAGCCTATGGTGTCCGCCTGGAATATGATGTGCACATCACCTTGGATAAGAAGGTGCAGATCTATGGCCCGGTGCAGGATGAGATTTTGGTGATTTAGGATCGTTTTTATGCAAAGCAAAAAAGTCCACCTGCCATATACAAAACAAGCAGGTGGACTTTTTCATGCTTCTACTATCTATAAAGGAAACGGTAGTAAATATCTATCCGTCCTCACTTTCGGAACAATTTGCAAATTGGCAATACAAGCAGGAAGTCGTTTTAGAGAATTCTGACTAATGTAACTACAGCAATTACAACAATAGCATTAAATATCCATGTCCACTTATTTCCTAAATTCATTGTATAGCCAAGCCCACTTCGTGGTCTCTTGATAATTATTTTTTTATTTTCTCTATTAAAATATAGTCTTCCAGTTAACCAGCCATCATTCCTATTGCACGATTTCATAAACTTCTCCTTTGTAGCTTCCGATTTTATGCTTGTTGCAGCTTCCCGACAAGCTGAAGGTTATTTATGCGTTATCATTTCATTTAGCATATACATATGTATCTTCTTAAAATTAACCTTTCCGTTTCCTCCAAATAGGAATTTATTTATAACCTTCTAATCGGAAAAAACATATAATTCTTCCCTGTCTGCGGACAAGTAAAATCGTGGACGGCTCCCACTAATGGGATAGCATTATCCTCCAGATATTTTATTGCTTCTGAAAAAGCAGCATCATTTTCACATTCTATATAAATATATTCATAGCAGGGAATAATCCATTTTGTCCAGCCATTGGGGGCTTCTGCGTCATCCATACATTCTGCTCCAGCAAGATAAAGTCCCTTGTTAAAATCTTCCCACGGATTGAATGAATGCGAGAAATCAGACATAGCTCCCCATATGCCGCATATATTTCCATTCTCATCCTTCTTAGCCAAATGCTGAATTTCTCCAAAGTGAGAATTTGCATCAACCCATAATCTTTGAATAAAACCCTCTCCGTCTAAAGTTGAGCCTTCCTTTCCTATCACAACAAAGGACTCTTTTACACACCTTTCAGCTTTCATAGCTTCCTCCTCGAATTACGGTTTGTATACCATAGGCTGCTTCAGTCTTGGCTATGCCATCGGAAGCAGAGATAATGATAAAACGCAAAATTTTTAATACATTAATCCGCTTTCTGCCCCTCTCTCTTAAACCGGATCTTGAATATAATCCCCGCAGCCACAAGAAACACTACGCCTATGGCAAACATCACCCGCACAGCTCCGAAGCTGGTATAGCGGATCACCAGCGGTTCTCCCAGAGCGGAAATCTCTGACTCTGAGTATCCCATATCCATCAGGTATTCATTAAAATATTTTACCAGACTATCATCCATCTTCTCTACTCTGCCCTGAAGAAAGATTTCTGTGGATGGCTCTGCTCCTCCCTCCAGCAGGTCAAAGGTTTCATCCGTCAGCTTATTCATATCTGACACATCCACCTCCCGGCATTTTAGCCCTGCAAATCCGGACGCGGTGGGGATGAGATAATATTTCCCGTTCTTGCGATCTCCGCTGCGGGAACCATCCTTGTATCGGGTATAGGTGGTTTCTTCTGCAAAATAATCCAGAGAATAAACCACATTTCCCGCCACATGGCTTCCCTCATGAATCTCTGTCCCGTCCAGCATATCCTGAAAAGACACCGCCGGCTTCATGGACGTAATAAAAAGCCTGCCATTTAATACAGCTAGTGCGCCGCCTACGAGAATTAAAAACAGCCATCCCTTGGTAATACAACGAAAAAAGCGATCCATTCCTAACATCCTCCCTTATTTGTTCTCGAATTATTTTACCACAAGAACTGGGGATTGAAAAGTAATAATCGGTTAACCTTTACAAATCTCCTAAAATCCTTTATAATCATTTTGTTCACCAGTTCTGGGAGGAGTACATCCTCGGATGTATAGCCGGTGTCCGGTCTCACATAGATAATCCCGGGAACACGCGGCTGCTGGTGTTCTTTTTCATGCACGCAGAGGCCACACCTCCTGAGAGCGCCCATATTCGGTCGGCGTATGCATGCCCTGACGCTTGGGAGTTGTGGCAAGCATCTGGGGATTGCCCCATACTTTGCCGGCGTCCCTGTCGGGTTTACCGGATCCCTTTCCGCTTTGCCCGCACCGAAATCAGCTCTCCGGCGATGCTGACCGCGATCTCTGCCGGCGTCTCTGCCAAGATCCTTGTTCCGATGGGCATATGGCAGCAGCGGATCGCTTCCTCTGAAAAACCATCCTCTCTCAGCTTTTCAGATACCACCTGAATCTTATTCCTGCTCCCCATTACGCCAATATAGCATGGATGCAGGGGCATTACCTGCTTCTGGATATAATAATCATACTGATGCCCTCTGGTCATAATGCACACATAGTCCTCATGCTTAATATCCACCCAGGAGGAAATATGCTCCAAGTCCCCCACGATCGTCTGTGCCGCCTGGGGAAATACGTCCTGGTTTGCAAATTCCCTCCGGTCATCCATCACCACGCAGCAAAAGTCCAGATGGGATAGCAGCGGCACCAGCTCCTGGGCCACATGTCCGCCTCCAAAGATAAAAACTCTTCCCGGCAGCAGCAGAGGCTCCTCATAGTACCACCGTCCCCCGCTTTTTCTGCTCTCATCCCCCCTGCTTTCTTCTGCATATTTTCCAGCTTCCACCGGGGCATCGGCTACGGTCAGCCTCCAGTCATCATCCTCTCCAATCTCCCACAAAAGCCAGCTCTCTCTTCTCTGCTCCAGCCTGTCTAAAATCTCCTGGCACAGAGACTGGATCCCTTCCCGCTTTGGGCTGATGTACTGCAGGTAAAGGGTTACATCTCCGCCGCAGACCATGCCAATGTCCGCTGCCTGCCCCCGGGTGAGGGAAAACCGTTTCGTGCAGGAGGCTTTCTTCTCCAGCAGCTCCCGGGCAACCTCCATGGCCCGGTATTCTACCGCCCCGCCGCCGATGCTTCCCCACAGCCTCCCTTCCCACCCTACCAGCATCTTTGATCCAGCCCGCCTTGGGGTGGAGCCGGTGCTGGCGGTTATGGTAACCAAAACCACAGCCTGGTTTTTCTCCAGTAATGCTTCTATGGTTTGAAATAATTCCTTCATTCTAATTTCCTTCCTCCCTTGCTCAGATGCCGCAGCTTGCTGCTGTTTGCAGCAGCATAATACTTACAGGAAAGCCTGACGAGTGGGCTCTGCCTCTCCCTTCAGCAGAAGGATTGCTGAAGGATCCACCCGCAGCCAGGGGGGAATCACCCCGGCTGCATCATGAGTGTGGATATCCTTCTCCTTCTTCCACCAAATACCATTTTCCAGGGTGATATGCCATTCAAAAGGCATCTCTGAGATACTGGGCTTTCCCACAGGAATCCGGTTTGCTCCTGGCCTTCCCTCCCAGGCCTCTGCCTCTCCCTCAGACAAGGGGCAAAAGTCATGGGCGCGAATCCCTACAGCGCAGACCTCTTCTCCCACTGGCTGATCCGTCTCCAGCTCTAAGCCGCCCCAGGCCAGGGCCTTTACGCGAAATGGTCCCAGCCGGCGGACAGGAGAGATATTTTTGCAGCCGGTCAGACGGGCCGCCTCCCATGTTCCCGGATTCTGAAACAGCTCTCTCGTCTTCCCCTTTGCCAGCACCCTCCCCTCCTTCATCAGGACAAGATGGCTGCACAGCTGGTAGGCCTCGTCCCGATCATGGGTTACCAGAACAGAAGCGCCTGCATAGTCCTTCAGCACCCCGGCCAGCTCCAGGCGGAGCTCTTCCCTCAGGTAAGCATCCATCGCGGAAAATGGCTCGTCCAGCAGCAATGTCTGGGGCTCATAGGCCAGGATCCTGGCCAGGGCCACCCGCTGCTGCTGTCCTCCGGAAAGCTGCCCTGGATATCGATCCCCCAGGCCCTTCAGACGGAACCGCTCCATCATTTCCTCTGCCCGTTCCTTCCTTTGAGAAGCTCTCCTATGTCCTGATGCTGCTCCCAGGCCGGACATAATATTCTCCCGCACAGTCATATTTGGAAAAAGGGCATAATTCTGAAATAAATATCCTGCCCGACGCTTTTGAGGCGAAAGGGAAATCCTCTGCCGGGAATCAAACAGCACCTGCCTGCCTCCATTTAGCGCAATCCTTCCTTCGTCCGGCGCCAGGATCCCGGCTATCGACTTCAGCGTCATGCTCTTGCCGCAGCCAGATGGCCCCAAAAGGCCCAGGCATCCCCTTCCTGCGGCAAAGGATACCTCCAGCTGAAAATCCCTTAATTTTTTTCTTATCTCTGCTTCCAGGAGAATTCCATCCTCTCCCATCATCTTTGCCGCCTTCCTTTATCCGCCCGAAATGTCCCGTAATTCATCAATAGAATCGACCCCAGAGCGATTATCGCCATAATTTCCACATATTGAAACGCACGATCCATATTTCCTGCCGCCACCTCCGAATATACCGCCATGGGAAGCGTCCTTGTCTTCCCTGCAATATTTCCCGCAATCATCGCTGTGGCTCCAAACTCCCCTAAGCCTCTGGCAAAGGCCAGGATCCCCCCGCTGGCAATGCCAGACCGGCCATTAGGCAGCAGCACCCTGCAAAAAATCCTCCACTCACTCATCCCCAGCGTCCTGGCAGCATCCGCCAGATCCGGATCCACCTGCTCCAGGGCCCCTCTGGCAGAGCGGTACATCAGTGGAAACGACATCACCACCGCGGCAATCACAGCCGCACCCCAGGAAAAGGCAATCTTCACCCCAAAGTATTCAACAAAAAAACGCCCCAAAGGCCGCTTTACCCCAAAAATATATAGGAGAAAGAAGCCGGCCACCGTGGGCGGAAGCACCAGAGGCAGGGTGAGGATTCCATCCCAGAGCGCCTTCCAGCGCTCATTCCTTATGCAGACCACTCTCCAGGCAGCGAAAAGCCCCAGAAAAAAAGTGATCAGAATCGACAGCCCTGCTGTTTTCATAGAAATCCAGATAGGCGACCAATCCATATGACGCTTCCTCCTCCTTTCTTTTGAGAGAGTCTCTACTCTGCTGCAGAAAATCCATACGACCGAAACACTTCCATCGCTTCCGGGGTCTTTAAAAATTCCAGAAACGCTTTTGCACTCTCTGGGTGAGAGGATTCCTTTACCACGGCCACAGGATAAATCACTTTTTCATTCAGGCTGCCCTCAGGCGCATCTGCCACAACACAAACCGAATCCTCCATGCCGGCGGCATCGGTGGCATACACGATCCCCGCGTCTGCACTGGCTGCCGCCACCTGGTTGAGCACCTCCGTCACATTGGTTCCAAAGCTGACCTTGGGCTGGATTTCCTCCCAGATTCCGAAAGAGATTAACGCTTCCTGTGCATACTGGCCTGCCGGGACGCTGGCCGGATCCCCTAAGGCAATGGTCTCTGCCTTTGCAATATCCCCAAATTCCGCGAAGCCGGACTCACTGCCAGCAGGTACGATCATCACAATCTTATTTTCCAGAAGGCTGGTGATGGTCTCAGTGGCAATCATCCCTTTTTCATCCAGGGCCTTCATCTGCTTCACTGCCGCCGACATGAATACATCTGCCTCCAGACCTTCCTCGATCTGAGTCTGCAGCTTTCCGGAGCTGTCATAGGTTCCCCTTACTGTAATATCCGGATGATCTTCCTGAAACATAGGAATCAGCTGTTCCTCATAAGCATTTTTCAGGCTGGCTGCCGCCGCCACCAGGATCTCCTCGGGCGCCCCCTGCATAGGCGCTTTATTTTCTTCTGATTCTGCTGTGCCGATTTCCGCCTTTGCTTCTGGTCCCGGAGCCTTTGATGCCGGTCCTTGAACCGGAGCCTTTGATGCTGGTCCCTGAGCCGAAGTCTCTGATGCTGGTCCCTGAACCGGAGCAGCCTGTGTCTGGGTCTCCCCTGCTGTCTTTGCGCCGCACCCAGCCATCAGGCTCAAAGCAGCCGCCAAAATGATAATCGCCTGTTTCTTCATTGCAACACTCCTCCTGCTCCATTTCCTTCGAATTTTCAGACATGCCAGGGCGGCATCCTCATTTCCCGTCATTCTGCTCTTCCGCAGTCTCTATCCCCTGGCACACTCAGAAGCGCTGCCCCGAAGTATCTTAAGCCCATGGTCTAAGGAATCCAGGATAAATCCCAGGCTCTCCCGCACTGCCTTAGGGCTCCCTGGAAGATTGACAATCAATGTCCCCCTCCGGATCACAGACACGCCACGCCCCAGCATCGCCCGGCTGGTTACCTCCATGGAGCGCAGCCGGATCGCCTCTGCGATTCCCGGGGCATTCCGATCTGCCACAGCCATGGTTGCCTCCGGCGTCTGATCCCGCAGGGAAAAGCCGGTTCCCCCGCTGGTGACCACCAGATCGATCTGGCGGCTGTCTGCCAGACGGATCAGCTGCGTCTTTAATACCTCCGGCTCATCGGGAAGTATTAAAAGCTCCTCCACCTGGTAGCCCGCCTGCTCCAGCATTTCCCTGGCAGCCGGCCCGCTCTCATCCTTCCGCTCACCTCTGGAGCCCTTATCGCTGAGCACCACCACTGCCGCAGTAAAGGGCCGGTTCCCATCCGGCTCCAGCACCTCCATGGAATCCCCCGGGCGGATCACCCCTTCCCGGATTACTCTGGCAAATACCCCCTCCCTGGGCATAATACACTCTCCCATCCGGTGGTATATGGCACAATGGCTGTGGCACTCCTTTCCGATCTGGGTCATCTCCAGCTCCACTTCCCCGGCCACCAGCCGGCTTCCCACTGGAAGCGAGCGAAAATCAATCCCCTCTACCACCAGATTCTCGCCGAAAGCCCCATCCTCCACCTGAGCCCCCCGCTGGTTAAATTCCTCTACCTTATTATAAGAAAGAAGGCTTACCTGGCGATGCCAATTTCCCCCATGAGCATCCCCCTGGATGCCGAAGCCCGGGATAAAATGTCCCTCCGGTATGGTATGCTTTTCCGTTCCCCGGGCATGGCTGACGCAAATGGCCCGCACCACCCCCACAATCCTTTTCCTTTGCTCTGTCTTCTCCAACCCTTCTGCCAATTCTGAAACCTCCTAACCTCCGATATCAATCATATTGTGCAATTCTGTCATCCTCTCCGGCTGTTCAAAGCAGTGAGCCGCCGGCTTTAACCGAATGGCCGTCTCCAGCGCTCTCCTCAGGCGGCCCTGCCGCTCCTCCTTCCCCATGTCATCCGCTCTTAAAATCTCCCTTAGATCCACTCCGTCCTCAAAGCAGAGACAGGACTTCAAATGTCCCCTGGCAGTCAGCCGGATCCGGTTGCAGCTGTCACAAAACTTCCCGTGAATCGCGCTGATAAAGCCCACATTCCCCTGAAATCCCGGCACCTGGTAATACACCGCCGGCCCAAAGCCATATCCGGCCATATCCCGTTTTATCCCCGGATACCGCTTCTCCATTTCAGCCAGCAGCACCTGCTGGCTCAAAGGCGGAAACTGGCGTCCATATCCTATGGGCATCATCTCAATAAAGCGCACATGAACCGGATAAGTCCTGGCCAGCTCCGCAACCGGAACCCACCGGGGCACATCCTGCCGGCTCTGTAAGCCTTGCCCATCCTCCCCCTTCCAGCTCAGGCCATCGCTCCTCTGCTTTTTCATAGATTCCCAGTCGATGGACACCGCGTTGATCTTCACTGGAATATTCTTTTCCAGCGCCTGCTCCAGCCCGGAAAGTACCTTAGACAGCCCATCCCTCCCGGTAATCTCCCGGTAGCCCTCAGGCTCCAATGTATCCAGGCTGATATTAATCCCATCGATTCCCGCTTCCAGTAACGGATCCAGAAGCTGGTCCAGCAAAACCCCATTTGTGGTTAGAGTCACCGTCTCAATACCGGGAATTGATTTCAGCATTCCCACCAGCTTCCAGCTTCCAAGCCGGGTGAGGGGCTCCCCTCCGGTCACCTTTATATGCCGGATTCCCAGGTCCGCCGCAGCCGCCACCGTCTCGCAAATCTCCTCATAGGAAAGGATCTCTTCATGCCTCACCGATTCCACCCCATAAGGCATGCAGTATTTACATCGCAGATTACACCGGTCTGTGATGGAAACACGCATATAGTCAATGGTTCTTCCCAATGAATCCTTCATATCCTTCCTCCGATCCCTTCGTACATCGTCTTGCAAATAACGATACCCATCACCTGCAATTATTTGCTGAAACATGTACTATGTTTTGCCAGATATAATCCGGTCAAAACACTCGTGTGCTGTCCCGGTGAAACTCCCCGCTCTTTCCGCCGGATTTATACAGCAGGCCGATCTTCCCTATCTCCATCCCCTTGTCCACCGCCTTGCACATATCATAAATCGTCAGCAGCGCCGTAGAAACGCCCGTCAGCGCCTCCATCTCCACACCGGTCTTCCCCGTAGTTTTCGCCCTGCATATAGCCGCGATCTCACAGCTTTCCTCCCGAATCTCAAATTCCAGGGACAGCTTGGTCAAATTTAAGATGTGGCAGAGGGGAATCAGCTCAGAGGTCCGCTTTGCTCCCATAATACCGGCAATCCGCGCCACCCCAAGCACATCCCCCTTTGCCATAGTTCCCGCCTTCACCTTTTCCAGGCACTCCCGGCTCATAAAGATACTTCCCCCGGCTACCGCCTCCCGGGCCGTATCCGCCTTTTCACTCACATCCACCATCCACGCATTCCCCTGCTGGTCAAAATGTGTAAAGTCCACTGCTAAAACCTCCCCTTCCCAAATCCGCAGTTAGGAAACGTACAATCCGGACAGTTCAGGCACAGTCCGCCTTCACCCAGACAATCCAGCTCCGCCTTTGTCACCGGATCATCCGCCAGGATCCTGGGCAGCACCAGGTCAAAAATCGTCCGTCTCGCATACATCACACAGCCGGGAAGCCCTAAAATTGCCACATCCTTTAAATAAGCCAAAAGGAACATAGCCCCGGGAAGCACCGGAGCACCGTAAGACACAATTCTGGCTCCTGTATTCCGAATCGCCAGCGGCGTCTTATCGTCCGGATCCACACTCATTCCTCCTGTGCAGATCACCACCTGCGCCCCCTGTTCAATCAGCTCCAAAATCGACTGCGTCACCTTCCGGTCATCATCATTCCAGGTATGGTGCCCTATAATCTCCGTATCATACTCCCCCAGCTTTTCCTGGATCACCGGAGTAAAGGTATCCTGAATCCTTCCATAAAACACCTCATTCCCCGTGGTGACGATCCCCACCCTTTTATGGCGGAACGGAAGCAGCTTCAAAATCGGCTCTCCGCCTGTGGCTTCCATAGCCTGCTTTCTGGCGGCCTCCATCCTTTCCTCCTCAATCACCAGAGGAATAATCCTGGTTCCAGCCAGCTTATCCCCCTTCTTCACCGGAAAATTCCCATGCCGGCTGGCAATCATCATCTGTCCGAAGCCATTCACCGCCTTTAAGCCCTGCTGATTCACCTTCAAGAGCCCGTCCATGGATGCAGTCAGCTCGATCTTCCCCTCCTTAGGCTGGGAGCACTCCATAAACTCCCCCCGGCACATATCCCTAAGAATCTCTGCCGCCTCATCCTCATGAAGCATCCCCTCCTGGTTCTCCCACACATAAAGCTGATCCTTCCCCACACGAAGCAGGATCGGAATATCCTCCTTCGTCACCATATGTCCCTTGCGGAAAACAGCATCCTTTGTCACGCCTTTAATAATCTGGGTAATATCGTGACAGAGGACAGCGCCTTCTGCGTCTCTCGTATTAATTAATTTCATAGTCCGCTCCTTGTCGTTATTTATTTTAATGAATAACGTTAAGGATAGCATATACCATTTTGGGGGATTTGTAAATACTGAATTCGTATAATTTGAGGGCTGTTTTAAGGGAATTGCTATTTAAGTGAGTCGCGGATAGCCTGGGGATCTCTGGCTAAGTGTACTCTGCCCAACCTTCTGATTTCGATTTATTACATGATGTTGGGGTCAAAAGGTATTTTGCCCCCTTTGATGCCGCGGATTGCTCCGCCCATACTTCCTGTATGCTGCCACAGCATAGCACACCGCCGCTCCCTCTGCCACGGGGAAGGATAGCCACACCCCTGGCATTCCGAAAAGGTAGGCCAGACCGAAGACTGCGGGAACCAGCAGTAAAACTCCCCGGAGGAGGGAGAGGATTTGAGCTGGGAGCGCCATTTCCACTGAGGTAAATAGGGTGGCGAAAACCGTATTCGCACCGGTTGCTGCCAGAGATAGAAAGTATAATTTCATCCCCTCTTCTGCAATCTCCTGCAGGGCTTTATCTTCCTCGCTGTTAAAGGCCGCGGTAATTGGCGCGGCAAAGGCTGTCAGAAGGAGATAGAGCAGGAGCGCTGTGAGAATCGCGGTTTTCATAGCATATCCTGTCACTGCCCTCTCCTGCTTCTTGTCTCCGATTCCGTAAAACCGGCTGAGCAGTGGCTGGGCTCCCTGGGCAATCCCGTTGATAATAGCAGTAGTTACAATGGCGATATTGGCAACCACTCCGTAGGCAGCGACACCGGTATTTCCCTCCAGCCCAAGGATCAGAAGGTTAAATAAAATCATAACCATGGCCCCGGACAGCTGGGAAATCAGGGAGGGAACGCCCAGAGCCATGGCCTGCTTTACTGGCTCCCGCTGCAGCCTGGCCAGATGAAAGGTAACGTGATTTTTTCCTCTCATCCAGTGGGGCAGCATCATAATCATGCTGACAACCGGTGATATCCCCGTTGCCAGTACTGCGCCCAACATCCCCATGTCCAAAGGAAAGATAAAAATATAATCCAGGAGAATGTTGGCAACGCTTCCTGTAATCATCGCAGCCATGGACAGCTGGGGCCCGCCGTCATTCCGCACAAAGCACTGCAGCAGTGTATTCATCATAAATGCCGGCGAGAACAGCAGCAGCCACTTTAGGTAAATCCTTGTCATGGGAAGGATGGAGGCGTCCGCTCCCAGCAGCTGTGCCATAGGCTCTGCCCAAAGACATCCGGCTAAGAAAAAAAGCAGGGAAATCCCCAGGGACAGACATACTGCATTGGAATAGATCACATTGGCTAAGTTTTTTTCCCCTCTTCCAGAGTAGATGGAAAACATGGTCGCTCCGCCCATGCCCAGCATCAGCCCGCTTCCATAGATAAGGTTATAGACCGGGATCGCCAGATTCAAGGCCGCAAGGCCGCTGCTCCCCAGCCCTTTTGCGATAAAATAGGTATCCGCCAGGATATAACAGGAGATTCCCAACGTTCCAAGCACGCTAAAGGTGGTGTAGCGCAGAAACTCTCTCAGACAAGCACCGTTTCTTAATATACTTCTCATTTTCATTTCCTCTCTTTTCTTTTCCTCCTGTAGCTTTTCCTACTGTCCCACTGTAGTTTTTCCTGCTGTCCCAGTACCCTCCGCTTCCCATACAGTTAAAAAAGTGCCAGCCCCTTCTATCTTCTAATGGCCTGCTGATAGAAAGGCTGGCACTTCTTTCCCTACCCGGCGGCAGGAAATGTGCTTCTATGCTCTCAATTCGATTCCAAGATTCTGTAATCCATTTAATATCTTCTTCATAACTGCATTTACATCCTCGTCTGTGAGGGTCCGGTCCTTGGCGCGGAAGACGATGGAGTATGCCACAGACTTATAGCCTGCCACGATCTGGCTGCCCTCATAGATGTCAAATAGATGATAGCTTTCCAGGATCTTCCCACCCCGCTGGGCGATCACATCTTCAATCTGGCCCACCAGAATATTCTTCGGCACAACCATGCTGATATCCCTGGTCACAGCCGGATGCTTGGCGATCCCGGTATACTTCCGGTCGAAGCTGGCAAAGGGAAGGATACTGGGCATATCCAGCACCGCCACATAAGCCTTTTCCCCGATCTTATAGATATCTGCACAGTCCGGATGAAGCTCTCCCAGGTATCCAATCACTGTATTTTTACAGATAATATCCGCTTTCCTGCCAGGATGGAGGAAGGGATGCTCACATTCCGGAGTGTAGTGGAGCTTTTCTGTCATGCCAATCTTCTCAAAGAATTCCTCTACCACGCCCTTCATGGTAAAGAAGTCCCCCTCTCCATACATCCCCAGGGTAAATTGCATCCGCTCATCTGGGAGCTCTGTAAGAGGCAGCGCCTTCGGGATATAAATATTGGCCAGCTCATACAGCTTTACATTTTTATTCCGCCGGTTATAATTGGTGGAAAGGGAGGTGAGCATTCCATTCAGGGGAGTGGTCCGCATAATGCTGAAATCCTCCCCCAGAGGATTCATGATAGAGATAGCCCTGCGCAAAGGCGAAGCCTCAGGCAGCAGCAGCTTGTCAAATACCTTGGGGCTCTCGAAGGAATAGGTCATTCCCTGGGAAAAGCCAGAAAACTCTGCCACCCTCCTGGCTATCTCCTCGATGCGCAGCTTAAAGGAAAGCTTACCCGTGGTAGCTTCACCAGTGGGCAGGGTGGTGGGAATCTTGTCATAGCCGTAGAATCTGGCCACCTCCTCTGCAATGTCTGCCTGGCGCTCTAAGTCCTGTCTCCAGGTGGGGGCGATAACCTCCTGCTTCTCCTCATCAAAGCCCAGATCCAGCATTTTAAAATATCCCTTCATGGTGTCTGCGTCGATGTCCGTCCCCAGAAGCTGGTTGATCTTCTCCGGACTAAAGGGAATCCGTTTCTCCTCCCGCTTTACCGGGTAGATGTCAATGATCCCGCCGACCACTTCCCCGGCTCCCAGCTCCACGATCAGCTGGCAGGCCCGGTTCACCGCCTCCTCTGCATTATTGGGGTCCAGGCCCTTCTCGTATTTTCCGGAGGCGTCGGTGCGCAGCCCCAGGCGCTTGGCGGAAAGGCGGATATTGGTTCCGTCAAAGCAGGCGGATTCAAACACCATAGTCTTTACTTCGTCGGTGATCTTACTGTTCTCCCCGCCCATGATTCCGGCGATACCGACCTCCTTCTCCCCGTCATTGATCATAAGCACATTTCCGTCCAGCTTCCGCAGCTGGCCGTCCAATGTCTGGAATTCATCCCCGTCCTTTGCCCGTTTAACCACAATCTCATGGCCGGCCAGGGTGTCATAGTCAAAGGCGTGCATCGGCTGGCCGTACTCCTCCATCACATAATTGGTGATATCTACGATATTATTAATGGGGCGGATGCCGCAGGCCGCCAGCCGGCGCTTCATCCATTCCGGCGAGGGGGCCAGCTTGATGTTCTTCACCATGCGGGCGCAATAGCGGGGGCACAGATCCGTATCCTCCACCCGGACCTTTAAGTAATCATGAATGTCCTCTTGATTTCCAGTCTTTGTCACCACCGGAGGGTGGAAGGGCAGACGGAAGGTAGCAGCCGCCTCTCTGGCGATGCCTACCACACTGTAGCAATCCACACGGTTGGAAGTTATCTCATATTCATGAACCACATCGTGAAGCCCCAGCAGTTCGATAGCATCGCTTCCAGGCACGCTGTCTGGAGGAAGGATGTAAATCCCGCTCTCCGGGGCGTCCGGGTACATATCCCGGGAGGAGCCCAGCTCCTCGATGGAGCACATCATCCCATTGGACTCGATTCCCCGCAGCTTCCCTTTCTTAATCTTGATTCCATCCTCAGGAAGGGGACCTCCGTCATGGCCGCCGGCCACCTTTCCCCCGTCTAATACCACCGGCACCTTATCCCCCTCCTTAACATTAGGGGCGCCGGTGACGATCTGGATGGTCTCTGCGCCGATATTCACCTGACAGACAATCAGCTTATCCGCATCTGGGTGGCGCTCAATCTTTAAGATCTCTCCTACCACAATCTTCTCTAAATTCTTGTCCAGACATTCATAGCCCTCCACCTTGGTGCCGGAAAGGGTCATGGCATCGGTGTATTCCTGGGCCGCTGCCTGTAAGTCCGGTACATATGCTTTAATCCATGCAAATGATGTGTTCATCACGTTCTCCTTTTCCCAAATCTATTTACTGTCCCGCCCCCTCGCCCCTCCGGGCAGATGGCCAGCCAGACTTAAAACTGATTTAAAAATCTCTCGTCATTCTCGTAGAGCAGGCGCATATCGTCAATCTCATATTTTAACAGGGCGATCCGCTCCAGTCCTACGCCAAAGGCGAAGCCGCTGTATACCTCCGGATCGATACCGCACATCTCCAGCACATGGGGATGAACCATGCCGCAGCCTAAGATCTCGATCCAGCCGGAGCCCTTGCAGAACCGGCAGCCCTTGCCGCCGCACTTAAAGCAGGTCACATCCACCTCTGCACTTGGCTCTGTAAAGGGGAAATGATGGGGGCGGAACTTTACCTTGGTCTCCTCCCCGAACAGCTCTCTGGCAAACTCTGCCAAAGTACCCTTTAAATCTGCAAAGGTTATATTCTTATCCACCACCAGCCCCTCGATCTGGTGGAAGGAAGGAGAATGGGTGGCATCCACCTCATCCGAGCGGAACACACGGCCGGGCGCGATCATCCGGATAGGAAGCTTTCCCTTCTCCATCACACGGGCCTGCACCGGAGAGGTCTGGGTGCGGAGGACAATATCTTTATTAATGTAGAAGGTATCCTGCTCATCCTTTGCCGGATGATTGGCCGGGATATTCAGCTTCTCGAAATTATACAGATCGTACTCGATCTCCGGCCCCTCCACCACCTCATAGCCCATACCGATAAAGATTCGCTCTACCTCCTCCAGGGCAATGGTGCAGGGGTGGCTGTGGCCGGTGGAAGCCTTGCTGGCAGGAAGCGTGACGTCGATGACTTCCTTCTTCATCTGCTCCTCCCTCATCTTCCTGGCCAGCTCCTTTCTGGCAGCCTCCATTTTCTCCTCGATGATCGCCCGGGCATCATTCACCATCTGGCCCACCTTGGGCCGATCCTCCGGGGCTACATCCTTCATACTCTTCAAGACGCTGGTAAGCTGGCCCTTTTTGCCCAGGTAGGCCACCCGGATGTCATTCAGCTTCTCCAAAGCATCTGAGGCTTCAATCTTAGCCAGCGCCTCTGCTTTGATTTTTTCTAATTGATCTTTCATACTGGTTTCTCCTTTTATTCTTGATGAAGGTTTGGATAAAAACAAAAATCCCCGTCCCTTCTCCAAACGGACAAAGGGACGAGGTTCTCTCGCGGTACCACCCTGATTCCTGCAAAGCATATCTCCCCTGCAGGCACTCATCTGCGCGTAACGTGCGCCATCCGTCACAGCCTACTCTCCCGTCCGGCAGCAATCCCGGCCAGTATCCGGCGTACCCGATCCTTCAGCTATGCAGCTCCGATGGGAATTTCAACTGCTTACAGGAACCCGGGAAGGCTTTCAGCCAGCGGCCCTCCCTCTCTGATGGAAAGTAAGCATCTACTTACATCTTCACAGCCTTTTTCAAAATTAAGAATTATTCTAATCGAAATTGCTTTATCTGTCAAGATGGTTTTGGAACTTTTCCAGAATCTATGTATGAATGGTTCCGTTCACGTGCGTTCACAGCAAGTGCGCAGATAATACCGTTCTTCTGTTTATTGCTGGATTAGACAGCGCTTTCATCTCTCCATAGCTTCCCGTATCATACCATTTAACTGCTCATAGATCCCAAATGCCTCTTCCTTCACCTCTGACCCAAACACCTGCCGCAGAACCGTATAAATGCTCTTAACCAATGCCCCGGAATCCTTGCCATAGGATTCTCTGATGACATCGTCGGTTATAGCCACTATGGTGTGAGCCGCTGGATTTCTCACCTCACCGGACAGTTTCGCCCATTTGATCATCTCATCCGCCGAGTATCCATACTTTTCATAACTTGGCTGCCTCCCACTTAAATATTTTACGATATAAACAATCGAAAGGGCATTGACCGGACTTCCCCATATAAACCGTCCCTGAGTTTTATCCGAGAACTGTTCGTCCAGATATTCTCTAATGCCCGGGATTATATTCGTGCATTTTTCTTCCGAAAGACGCATGAGATAAGAATTCTTCTTTTTGTTCTTAATGGTGATATCCTCCAGCCTCACCCTCATACACTTCTCCAGCACATATTGTCCCATATACAGTGTCATAATCTCCAGGCGCATAGAAAAGTCATTCAGTTCTCCGCGGAGCTGCTTGATGCGCATACTATTGAAAAATTCCACCAGCTGAGCCACATCGGAACGTTTAATGGGATAAAGCGCCTTCTTCATGCCCAGCTTTTCGGCCACCTGCTCTGCCTCCTTATGTTCCAGGTTCAGCCTTCGCTTCCCGTGCTCTAACAGCATCCCTATCTGTTGAGAAAAATTCTGTTCATTATCCTTATATAAAAGGCAGGCTCCAGCATAGTCATAATTTTCTATCAAGGACTGGATCTGAAACTGTACTATAGGCCTTCTAAAATTCAGAAGCTGGGGCACCTGGCACCGACAGGGACTCCCCGCTTCATTATCTACATTGGTCTCAAACCAATCCTCGATCAAATTCTCCCTGGGATTGAACATAGGGCTTTTGTTAGCGGATCTCTCAGGAGAACTCACCTGGACAGCCATGTAATACTCCGGGTCAGATATGGCTATCATACACAGGGCCGTCTCCATCTGCGGCGTCCCTGAAGTGATATTCAGGAGGATCTTCTTCTCTGGATATTCTTTCCGTACATTATTGCAGATTGTCAGGAGCCGTATGGAAAAATCATCATAACTGTGGACATCCTGAATCTCGGTCAGGACAGTCCTTACTTCACAGTCCGGATCCAGCATGTGGATCGCTTCCTCATTATGGTGATATTCACTCTCCTCATCTCCCACCTCCTTCGAGAGCAGCAGAATCGCTATTCCTGGCTGATAATGACGGATAATGTGGAGCATAGGCCCATCATGCTCTCCTCTTATGGGATCTGTTTTTCCGACTACAGATATTAAAATATCGTTCTGCATATAGGTTCTCCTTTGTTCGCTCTTCGTTTTTTTATGATTTCTGACACATCTGCCATTTCCAGTTCTTCTACAAGGTCATCTAAGGCCATGAAAGCCATATGGATTTTCCTGTAATCAAACTTCTCGTAAGACACTGTGAAACGCAGCCTTCCATCTCTCATTTTCTCCCCGGCACAGATAAAATTACGGAATACACTGTACACCCTTCGAATCGCCTCTTCTTTTCCCTCTCTCAGAACAAAAGACACCATTGCGTGTTTCAAATTTTCATTGTAAAATGCAATCTCATTATAAATGCTGTCAATGGGACTTCCACTGATCAATTTCCAGATCCACAGATCATCTATGGCTTCCAGCGCTTCTCTCACATCCTTTCCTGCCCTTGGCTGCCATAGTCTCCTACATCCATCTGTAAAGCAGGACAGCAAAAATGCCTCATAGGCATAGGTGTCCTCTCCCTCCCGGGCCATCTTCTGAAGATAATCGAAAACCTTATGAAAAAATGCTTCCGCCTCCAGTTTTTTCTTCTCTGCGCAAAGTTTATAAAACCGGTCATACTCTTCCAGGAAGCTTCTGCTCCGCAATAGCCTTTTCCTAATACAGCGGTTATAATTATCTTCCCCCCGGCTGTCCAGCGTCCACATACAGTCCAACAGCCTGGCCGCCTTTTTCTCTATCATCCTCTTCCCCGCTGCTGCGCACCGGATGGCATATGCCAGAACATGATACAGCTTCTCCAGTTCAGAAAATGAATAGTCCTCTTTGCCAATGCTGGTTGTTGTTATAATCTTTTTGTACGGGATACGGATGACCCTTTTCTCATTCATCTCATAGCACATGACATCCATAGGTTCTTTGCTGTCGCCGGCCAGATGCCGTACTACGTCATATTCCAGCGCATAGGGAACGATCACAGCCTGCTTCGCAGGCTCACCTGTATTCTCACCACCTTTATACTCATATAGCAGGATTCTGTCCTCATGTATAGCATCCCGAATCTTTCTGTATTTAGCGCACACTCTCCCTGGCAGATCCTTCACCCTGCGTCCAGGATCAAACCTCTCCTTCTGAAACCAGCTTTCGCCGCTGCATTCTTTCTCCAGTTTTTTTCTTATCCTTTCTATACTCTCCTGGCTTAAAAAAATACTGCAAAATCCCGGATATTCCTTTAATATAAAATCCAACCACCAGAGCTCGGCCTGAAGCGGCGGCAAAGGATGCTCTCTTTTTTTCGCCTCTTCCATCAGTATATCAGAATTGTACACACTCAGCAAAGACTCCTGCTCGTCTATCAGCCCTTTCTGACGGCGGCTCTCCACCAACTCTGAACCAGGGATCGGTTCCACCGCAGAAATCATAGACGCAAAATCCCCAAAGGACTGAATAAACAAGAGAAATCCTGGTATGTCGCAAATTTTTACGCGATAGGTAACCACATCCATCTTCCACGTTTCCATATCCACATAATAAGGGGATTTCATGGTTTTTACCACATCCGGCATGTAGTTCTCATCTATTATGCAGTCCTCCCACCCTTTTCTCCTTCTATCCAGTAAATATCCTGTGCTGCTGTTATAATAGAACTCAACCTGGAACTCCCTTGTCTCCTGTTCCTTCCTCTCTACGTCAGGTATCTCTATGCTTATCCTTCGTCCAGGTCTTACGTGGGCTCCACCAAACATGGGCAGCTCCACCACCCGTCCTGAGGGCGCTTCGCTATTTGTCCATGAAATTGCTTCCAGATAAAGATGCTCTTCTACTCCCGCCATGTCTCTGTCCCTGTAAATTAAACGTATAGGAACATATTCATCCTCTTCCCAGATTACAGTCATATGGGCATTCATAGCGTACAGACACCGGTATAAATACTCCTGTTCAAATTCAAAATCCTGAGGCAGATTGCGCAGCATGATATAGGATGGCCTCGGCTGAGGATCTTGTCTTTTCAGAAAGAATCCTCCCAACACAGATAAGGTCGTAAACCCTGAGAAAAATTGGAGCATATCCAGAAATCTGTTATATTCCCTACAGTTTCTCTCATCATCCAAACTGCCAAATATCTGTCCCCAGGTATTTTCCCTCAGATGCTTTTCCCCTTCAGACTCTATTATGATGTCTTTATAGCCATTCAGGATTTTTCTGTGAAACTTATCCTTCCACAAGCTCCATTCTTTCTTTGGCACTCCATCGATAAGTTTTAAAAAAATCTCCCTCTCCTCCTGAAACATACATAATTTTCTGTAACGGCAGCCTCCGTCCTCTTCCTCTCTGCACTGGCTGTAAGGTTTCTGTTCGCAATCCCTTATATAGTCCTCTGCCAGGTCATCATGAAAGCTTCCGCAACAACCGCACAGATCTTGGAACCATCGATTCTGGACAAGACGATAATGGTTTTGTCTTATAAGCAGCCTGCCTGACTTCTTCCTGTTTCCCGCCACATGTCGGCTCCAGGGCGTAATAACACTATTTTCATATACAGAGCCCTGAATAATATTAACCAGCTCCCGTACCCGCTGACTGCTTTTCGCCAAAAGCAGGCTGGTCATCTCATCATCCCAGTAAAAGCCGTATTTAAAAATATAATTCAAATTCCGATAATCAAAAAGCATATCAAAAAATATTTTCGTAGGTTCTGCTGCAGCCATCTTCTGTTTTTTCCTATCCATCTTTGCATCTGCCTTTCTGCTCTACTCATCCATATACTGGGGAAAGTAATCCTCCTTGTCATAATCATAGTGAAGCCATGTGACGGATACCCACTCTCTTCTGGCTGCATTCAGGACACTGACCGCAGCGGAAGTAAGTCCTGACAGATAGATCGTGAGCTTCCTGTCTCTGAATTCCCTGAGAAATTTACCTGCCTGCTCCTCCTGCCACAGAAAGTCAAACAGCCTTCCAGCCGGAATCATGTCAAAAACCGCCTTCTCCGCCGGACTCCAGTGACGCCCTTTACAAAGAACAACTGTTTTGGGCGATTCTTCATCCTCAGCACGTACATGTACTGGCTTCCAGCACACTTTCTGCCCCGCGTAATTCTCTTTTTCACGGTCATAATGGCATAGCGTCAATTCGATGTCCAGCTCTGCCGCCGCCTGAATCATAGTCAGTATCTCCACTGTCATCCCGCCATTCAGGCAGACATCAACCTTCTCCCCTCTATAGCGTTCCAGCTTTTTCAACGAATATTGTTTCACCGCTTTCAGATCCTGAAAATCCTCCACTCCAGGAATCTCATAATAATCTTCTGGAAAAATATATCCGTCACACGCTATTCTGCGCATTTCTGTCAAAGCTAGATAAACCATACTCCTTTTACCCCTCTCTGCACTTCTATAATCAGACCGGTATCGGTTTCCCGATACCGGTCTCAGACTCAGCTAAGTAAGTCCGAACACAAAGACCACACAAAACCGCCGGCAGACCCAATCAGGCCCCCGATGGCCGCTCCGCCAGCCGCCGCAGGACCAAACACGGCAGTGACACTGCCGCCAATGCGGGCCCCAACAGTTCCGGCCACAGCAGAAGCACCAGCTGCACGAACAAAGCTATCATTTAATTCCGACATAATCCATACCTCCTCATAAAAATGAATGGTTAACTGACTAATCATAGTATACTGAAATTTTATAACTTTGTACAATTATGGAAGGGAAAATATTCTTTGATTTTGCATTCTTTTAGATATTTTGCACCTATAAACCGCCATATTTAAGACGATAAATCATCTATATAAAACACACGAATTCGTCATCCGCCTTAAAATCCATCTGTGTCTCTCCCCACATCTTCACCCGGTTCATCATACTTTGATTTACTGGGATCATGCATACACAGTCCTCCCCATCTACAATCTGGGACATCTTTTTTGCAAACTCTCCGGACTTATCCAAATCCATACTGCCGAAGAAACAGCTTTTTTGTACCCTCCGCATTCCATAATCCTTACACAGCTGCACGATCTTCAACCTTCTTTTCTGACTGCAGATGTCATACAACAGCCAATACATCTTCTGTCCCCCCTATCTTCTCTGCCACTTGAAGCAGCTCCATATAGATCATCCGCTCTCGGGTAATCCGTTTTTTCCCAAAAATCACTTTCTCCTGAAACGCACTGTAAAAGTGAGAAATCAGCAGCTTTTTTGCATCCTCCATAAACAAAAATCTTCCACTGCTGTCAGCCTTCATATCCTCCATAGTGATCAATCTGCTATGGCAGATTTGGTACGCAATCTCCTCACAAATAATTCTCTGGCATTCAATAAAATCAAACACAAAAGTAGGTTTATTATAGGTATCCACATGCATAACACCTATATAAGGATCAAGACGGCATTGGTACATCATTTTCTTGATCTTGGCATACAAGATTCCATAAAGATAGTTTAGTGCACAATTATATACATCGTGAGCATCTCTTCTTCTCTGGGAAAATTTCATATCATCTGGAAGAAGAAAAGAAATGCTCTCAAAATAAGCCCGTCCAGCACTTCCTTCAATTCCCTGTAGTGTTTCCCTTACTTCATCTATATCGGTTCCCTGAACCGCTTTCAATTTCTCCTCTGCTTCCTTCAGTCGTTTTATCCGGGTATTCAGATATAAGATCGCATCTCCGTCAGCAGATTCTATAAGGATCCGTTCTAATTGAAGGGCACGGTTTTCGATCTTCTTCATAAGAAAGCTTTTCACTAATTCGACCCCTTCTCTCTTACGTGCTAAAAGGATCTGATTTCTCTTGTAGATGGGGGAACTGCCGCCAGAAAATGGGAGGATCTCTCCTTTGGGATTTCCGTAGTTATCCAGAAATAAAATCCATATATCTTTTTCCATGCAAAGCTGAATCGCATCCGCCGAGATATTGCACGCTGGATAAATATGCAGTTCCTTCACTTTGTCCGCGCTGATTTCCTTTCCTCCCTTACCAGATGTTACTGTAAGGCAGTTACTCTTTTTACCAATCTTCGCGCCATATTCCTGAATAGTCAGAACCATTGTTTCCTCCCTTCAAACAATGCAGTAATGTCTACCTTATACTTTTTCACATTTTTTAGGTAGTAGTTTTTTGTTTTATGCTTCATTATGTCTATTTTCGCTAAATTATTTCTGCGATGTAGACAATATAATTTCATTGAGCATATTCTTGACCACAAACAGAAGTTTCAAGCCTTGTTTTAATGGATTCTCCTTTCTTACAAAAGTGGGAATACAATTTATCTGAATAATCCATTTTGGCGTCTCAATCCTTGTTTTAATGGATTCTCTTTTCTTACAGATAATGCAGTATGCGTATCGTAAGTTAAAAGGCCGGATGTCTCAATCCTTGTTTTAATGGATTCTCTTTTCTTACA
>CATOJE010000064.1 GCA_951800145.1 uncultured Lachnospiraceae bacterium
TTTTAGGGCCTTACGCACCGCTACGCTTTCGGCGGAGCGAGAGCGCGGTGACGTTGGGACCCGGCCTGACGCGGGCGTAGCTTCCTGGCGAATATGCGCCCGCACCTTTTATCACGGCCTGCGGCTCCTAACGGGCTGCAAAATACTTGGCCAGAGATTCCCAGAAGGTTTGGTAGTACACTTAGCCAGAGATCCCCAGGCTATCTGCGACTCACTTAAATAGCAATATCGGTTAGTACCCATATTTGGATAGAAACTCCCTGGTTATTTTAGTATTACTACCTTGGGCGCGAAGCTCCTCCTCTGACAGCGTTTTTACGGAAGGGGATGCCCTTACTCCCAGCAGCTTTTCTACGTACTTTCCGATTATATCAGTCTCCAGATTAACGGTATCTCCTACCTGCCGCTCGTTCAAGGTGGTGATGCTTACTGTGTGTGGGATGGCGGATATTGAGAAATGGTCTGCCTGGGTGTTTGCTACTGTCAGGCTGATTCCGTCTATGGTGATGGAGCCTTTTTCGACGATATAGCGCATAATGGGAGGGGCTGCTTTTATGGTGTACCAGATGGCGTTGTCGTCTTTTTGGATCTGGATTATGGAGCCGGTTCCATCGATGTGGCCGGCGACGATATGACCGCCGAAGCGTCCATTGGCAGCCATGGCGCGTTCCAGATTGACATGAGCGCCGGGCTTTTGCCGGGACAGGGAAGAGCGGTTCAGGGTTTCATGCATGACGTCGGCGCAAAAGCTGTGGTGTGTCCGGGAGGTGAGGGTGAGGCAGACACCATTGACTGCAATGCTGTCCCCTGGCTTTGCATCCTCCAGCACAAGGGAGGCCCGGATCTGGAGAATGGCAGAATTACGGCCTCTGTGGATTTGCTCGATGGTCCCAATCTCTTCAATGATTCCGGTGAACATGCTGGCATACCTCGCTTTCTATGAGAATGTCTTCTCCCAGGAGGGACAGCTTGGTTCCTGTGAGGGGGATGGCCTGGGCAGGGGTGGAAAAGCCTGCGCCGCCGATGGGGGATTTGGCAGTGCTGCCGCCTAAAAGCTTTGGGGAGCAGTAGGCCATCACCTTTTGAATGATTCCGCTCTCCAGAGCGGACCAATTCAGCGAGGCGCCGCCCTCCAGCAGGATGCTGTCGATCTTCATAGCTCCCAGACGTACCATTAATTGGCTTAAATCCACATGGTTATTTTGCGCAGGGAGAGTGAGGATTTGGAATCCTTTGTCCTGATAAGGGGCCTGCCGCCTCTGGTCATTACAGCAGGTAGCCAGGATGGTAGGGATGCGGGAGGCGGTCTCTGCGATCTGGGAGGATATGGGAGTCCGCAGATGGGTATCGCAGATGATGCGGATGGGGCTTCTGCCCCCTTCCATCCTGCAGGTGAGCATGGGATCGTCCGCCAAAACCGTGCCGACTCCTACCATGATAGCCCGGCAGCGGTGGCGCAGCGTGTGTACATGGCGCCGGGCGGCTTCCCCGGTGATCCACTTAGAGGCGCCGGTGGAGGCTGCAATCTTTCCGTCCATAGTCATAGCATATTTAAGGATGACAAAGGGCCGGCCGGTTTGGATATAGTGGAAAAATATTTCGTTTAATGCAATGCATTCCTCCTCCAGAACATGCTGGGTGATGGAAATATTGTGAGATTTGAGGATTTCCAGGCCCTTGCCGGATACCAGGGGATTAGGATCAGTGGAGCCTGCCACAACCCGGGAAATCCCGGCTTCTAAAATCGCGTCTACACAGGGTGGCTGTTTTCCGTGATGGCAGCATGGCTCCAGGGTGACATAAAGAGTGGCTCCCTCCGGGGATTCGCTGCAGTCCGCCAGGGCATTTCGCTCTGCGTGAAGCCCGCCATAGGCCTCGTGGTATCCCTGGCCGATTATGCGGCCATTTTTTACAATCACGGCGCCTACCATAGGATTGGGAGAAGTCCAGCCCTGGCCCTTTTGCGCCAGCTGCAGTGCCAGCTTCATGTATTCAAAGTCGTTCATGCTTCCTCCTGTAAATGAAATTATAAACAGGGCTGCGAATCGCAGCGCTGTGGTTTTGCCAAAGAAAAAAGTCCTGGAAAGGATCCTCCAGGACGTAGCGGCAGGCAGAACGGATTTAAAAATGAAACGCCCTGAAATGGAAAACCATCTCAGAGCGTCTACACTAAAAAATCGTGCCGTATTTATCTTCTTTCATCCAGACTGTACTGTCGGCTTCGGAGTTTCACCGAATCATGCCTTGCGGCTCGTGGGCTGTACCACCGGTAGGGAATCGCACCCTGCCCTGAAGATCCATATTTAGTTTGTAAAAGCTGCTGACGGGAATCGGACCCGTGACCTCCGCACTACCAATGCGACGCTCTACCGACTGAGCCACAGCAGCATCGTATGTTAAACAAGCCTTGATTATCTTATCACAGCAAGTGCCCCTTGTCAACCCTGAATTTCGTCAGAAGTTTCTGTTTCCTTTTCAATCAGATATTCATCATACTGAAGCTCTAACTCCTCAAAGTCATCGTAATCCAGCCTTTTCAGCTTTGCATAATTCATAAAGGAGCGCTTGTCCCCGTCCTCTTGAGGATGTCCGGAGGCTTCCTGGTCGGTCTTTTCGCGCCATGCTTTGTACAGCTGGAACAAGTCAGCCATGACGGTTCACCTTCTTTCTGGATTTTTTATAGGATTTTATGGTTTCGCCGATGGCGGTGTAGTCCCGCTCGAACAGCTCCTCACTGACCTGGCGGGAGAGGAGCGCTTCCGGCACCTTTTCTAATAGCTTGCGGATCACAAACAGCTTACTCCTGTCTTTATAAGCATGCATGTGATTCAGCTCCTGGATGTGAGCCAGCTCCGGCCGCCACAGGAGGCTGAGCTTCCTCTCCCAGCTTCGGCAGGGATTTTCCTTTGCCCCCCGCAGCAGGTAAAAGTCTACCGCTCCTTCTGTCAGCTCTGCAGTAATGATTCCCCACCAGGGGGGAACGTGCTCTTCAATGTGATGGCCATGGGCAGAGCCTGCAACCACATAGTTCTCATCAAAATATAAATCATAATCCTTCACCTGGCGGCTAAGACGGGCATAGGTGTCGGCGTCACTTTTAATTTCAATTCCGGTAAGTCCCTCCGGGCGGACCATCACCACATCCGCCCGGGAGCGCCCCATCTGTTTTTCTTCAATTACCCGCACCTTTCCATACCTTTCCTCCAGAAAGTCAAACAAAGGCTCGCGGATATCCTTATCGTACAGCATCATTTATCACTTCCAAAATCCAGTGTACCATATCTGCGTTTTTTGCGCAAGCAGCCGGGCGCATGGACTGTGCATCCGCCGGCGGGTAACAGTTTAGATAACCCTTGAACAGTTACGCCGGCGGCTCATAGTAACCCACTTTTATGTATGGTGGCAGCTGCGGAGCTGATATAAGGGTCTGCTATGTACACGGGTGCATTAATGCCTGCAGCACGCCCGGAATGCTTTTTTCCTGTACACCCAGGGTTAAATCCGGTTCATGGATATGCTCCAGATAATGGGCGTCGGAATTACTGATGATCCGGCACTGATTCAGGTAGGGATGTTCCTTCTTCAGTCCATGGAGCTTCTTTAAATCCTTCACCTCTGCTGTGGTAAACTGGCTGTCCGGAGGGATAAAGCCCAGGTTGGCGATAAGGCTGTTAGCAGTCTTGTCCACATGGGCGGGGAACATCACCCCGTCGTAAGAGCGCACCAGCTCCCACAGGCTGTCAAAGGAGATATCCACTGCATTGATTAAAAGATTGGGCACAGTTCCGCAGATGTGATCCTCCGGATCGTAGATCAGCTGGCGGCCAAAGATAGCTTCGTTATTAGGGAAGGGCTGCAGCCGCTCATAGACATACGCGTCAAATTCCATGGCAGCTGCCAAATTGGGAAAAAGGCAGACCGCATGCACCTCCTCGGCTGTATTGATCTCCATGCCGGGGATGGCCAGCACACCGTATTCTTCGGCAGCTGCCATAACTGCAGGGCAGTTCTTACAGGAATTGTGATCCGTTACAGCGATTACATCCAGTCCCAGCAGGGCCGCCATTCCCACAATATTTGCAGGCGTCATGTCATCGTCGCCGCAGGGGGACAGGCAGGAATGAAGATGAAGGTCATAGGTAAGGCTGATCATGACGGGCGCTCCGCCGAAAGGCGTTGGTGAATCAAAAGTGCGGCATCAAAGATAGGAAGCTCTGTTTCCATCACAGTGATTCCTTGTATTTTAGCCTTATTCATGGCTGTGGGATCCAGCTTCGCCCCTTCCGCCATAATGACACAGGCGGCGTCAGCTAAGGATGCCACAGCCAGGGTATTCATATTTCCCATGACCGTAACCCAGGCGCAGCCGGCCGGGGCCTTGCTCATGGCAATGCTTAACAGATCACAGCAAAACAGCTTAGAGATTTCCCGGTCCATATCGTCGCCTTCATTTACCGGATGAAATAAAGCGCTGTCCCATAATTCCTTAACAGTCATAGATTGATTCCTCCCTTATTCCTCTTGCGTGTCTTCCTTTTCCTGACGGTCTAAAAGGCTCATCTCGTCAGAAATCCGCTGTATGTATTCCTTTAATATCCGCAGGGTTTCCTTGCCGCCCTTATCTCCATCTGCCAGATCATCGGCCAGGATGGAGACCTCCTCTGAGAGATTATGGAGATTTTCCCGGAGATAGTAAACACAGTCTGTCTCCTTGGCATTTCCGCGGACGATGTCCTCTGCCAGGGCCTTGCAGGTGGGAGCACCGCAGGAGCCGCAGTCCAGTCCTGGCAGCTTCTTACACAGCCGTTCCACCTGATTTAGCCTGGAAAAGCTCTCCATCATCGTGTTCCCCAGGCGGAATACCGGCTCATACTGTACTCCTGTGGTCCAGGGAATGACTCCCTCCGCCTCATGGTTCATATGGGCTCTGGCCACAGGCATATAGCGGCGCAGCCGTTTTAGCTTTGTCTCTGCCACGTAGGGATTTTCCACCGTAAGGATGCCGCCTACGCAGCCGCCATTGCAGGCATTGAGCTCGATAAATTCCAGATTTGTAAATTTCTGATCCTCCAGATCCTCCAGCACCCGGATCACATTTTCAATGCCGTCTGCTGCCAGGTAATTCTCTGACAAAAGACCGCTGGACTCGCCGCCGCTCCGGCCCCAGCTGATGCCGATTTTTCCGGAGGTGGCGATATCAACATAGTCATTCCCCACTGCGTTCATTCTGGAAAGAAGCTGGGGATATACGTCCTTGATGGCCAGAACTCCGTCCACCTGACTGGTTTCATTGCCCAGGGGAACCTTTACGTAGGTTACCTTCGACGGGCAGGGAGAGATAAAGAAGATGCCGATCTTCTCCCTGGGAAGCCCGGTCTTTTTCATGGCTTTTACAGCCGCCAGCTTGGCAGCGATTTCAATGGGCGGATTCAAGGGAAGCATGTGGGGGATGAGATTGGGGAAGCGGACGCGGATCAGCCGTACCACAGAGGGACAGGCCGTGCTGATAATAGGGAGCTGGTCCTTGTGCTCAGCCAGATAGGTTCTGGTCGCTTCCGAAACCAGCTCAGCAGCCGCGCTGACCTCAAATACATCGTCAAAGCCCATGAGAATCAGGGCATTCAGCACAATATTTACATCATCCAGATTATTAAACTGGCTGTAAAGGCTGGGAGGGGGCAGGGCAACCGTATACTCATACTTGCGCATCTCCTCCAGCTTGTCGTAAATGGCGTATTTGGCATGGTGCGGGCAGACCCGGATGCATTCGCCGCAGTCGATGCAGAACTTGCTGTTGATCTGCGCCTTTTTATTTCTCACCCGGATGGCCTCTGTAGGGCAGCGCTTAATGCAGTTGATGCAGCCCTTGCATAAATTCGGATCCAGACGGACAGAATGATAAAATTTATCCATTAAATATTCACCACCATTGTTATTTTCGTTCCCACGCCGATCCGGGTATCGATCTCCATAGAATCGGTGTATTGTTTCATGTTGGGCAGGCCCATGCCAGCGCCGAAGCCTAAAGAGCGCACCTCATCCGGAGCGGTGGAATAGCCGGCCTGCATGGCCTTCTCTACGTTGGGGATGCCGGGGCCCACGTCGTCCAGTACCATAACGATCCGTTCCGGTGTGATCTCTACCCGGATCTCCCCGCCCTTGGCGTGGATCACCATATTGATCTCGCCCTCATACATGGCGATGGCCACCTTGCGGACCGCCTCCGGGCCCACCCCCATTTGCTTTAGCTTTTTCTTTACGTCGCTGCTGGCTTCCCCGGCACGGGTAAAGTCGTCAGGGGAAATATCATAGGTCAGACAGATCGCGTCATCCATCAAACGGCACCTCCCCTCAGGCCAGCCCCATAAAGCATGCCGCAGGCAGAAAACATCCGATGACCAGTAGCAAGCACCACGATGCCCCGGTCAGCCGCCATCTCGATGATGGAGTCATCCGGCTTTTTCCCACGGACAAAGATCAGGCAGACGATATCCAGCATTTCGGCAGTGCGGATGACCTGAGGATTGCACAGGCCGGTGAGAAGGACGGAGTGATCCTTGGAAAAGGCGAGAACATCGCTCATCATATCAGAGCCACATGCAGAGCGCACCTCCTGATCCAAAAGATCTTCGCCGGTAAGTACTCTGGCCTTTAATGTGTCTTTCACATCTCTAACTGTCATAGAAGCTTCTCCTTTATTCTTTTTGTATAGATATATATTAAAGATACCATTTCTATTAGAAATAATCAACAAGAAACGTCTGTTAGTTTCTTCACAATTTATGGTAAAGATTATAATTATCTAAAAACGGCGCTGACCCGGTAAAATTAAGGGACAGCGCCATACTGCTTTATTAGTTTTAAGAACGAGAGGAAGGAGATCCGAAAATCAAGGTAATCATCGTATGTGTTCCAGGCTCCAGCCGCCTTTTTACCATGGGGATGATAGTAAGAGGATACAGCACATTTGTATTTGCCAGTACCTGGACAGCCTCCAGTTCACCACCAGTGACAGTCACGATCCCGCTGGTCCCCCAATCAAATTCCACAAACAGACGGTTTCCCTCCCTTCGAAGCCCATCGCCTTCGAACCGGCCGGACAACCGGCCCTTGACGACATTCTCCGGCTCCAGCGGGATGGCAAACCCGCCTTCTGCGATATCAATTGGGCGATCGGTCTGAATTAGGTGAACCCGCTTGTGCCAGGGGCCATTTGGGATCAAAGTGGTTTCTATCATCACGCCAGGCATCATCTGATACCGCATCCAAATCTGCTGGTTGGTTACATGATAGTCCTTCAAGCTTCTCTTCATGCGGTAACAGTCATCCTCCGCCAGGGAAACTGCCAGGGTAGAGTCAAATGCCCCTTCCGCCAGACTGCTTCCCCTTCCGACACTAAATCCAAAATAGTTGGAATAGACGAATTTTTCATATTTTGCATCACTGCAGCCAAAGCATTTTCCCTTCTGTCCGGTTACAAAGGCTTGTACATGGCCATCTGCGCAGTGGCTAATCAGCATATGAGGCGCGGATAACATTTTCAGGGGAGCATAGCCATAGGCCTCCTCTGGCTGTGTCCAAAAGGGATGGGAGGCTGGCAGTGCCAGAGCATAAAAGGCCTTTAGGCACCAGTAGGGGGAGCCGGGAGCATTGTACCGGTCGCTGATAATCAGATTCGGATAGCCATATCCGATAGTCAGGATTCCTTCCCGGTCAAAAATAGGCCGATTCATCCATTGGCGGATATTGGACAGCAGCAGCCTGCGCATAGTGCCATAGCCCGCTCCTTCATTTTCCGCGAAGCCCATAGCAGCGAAGAAGGCGCTGTGGGCAAATCGGTAGGTAAGACTGCGGCCAAAAGGAATTTCATTGCCATCATGGTCAAACCAATAGATAAATTCCCAGGAAAATTCGGCAGCTCGCTGCTTTAGCAGGGTGCAGTATTCGGAGTCCTCTTTTTCCATAAAACGGGAGTACAGTAAACTATAAAACTGAATGGCAAAGGGGATATAGTAATCAATCTGATGCTCTGTGCCGTCAAAATACCATCCGTGTTCTGTGTAGCAATCCTCGATTAGAGCCTGATCCTCCTTCATTCTCTGCTTATCCCATTTCTGCCCCACCACTCTCCACATGGTATTGACCAGGATTCGGAAATACCGCCAATTGTTCGGATGGACCTCTCGTTCATTAATCTGATTAAACCAATGATAGAATCTTTTTTGCTCCTCTGGCGTCAGCCGATCCCAAATCACCTGGGGAGCCAGACAGACGGCAGAGGCAATAGAAGCCATTTCCACCATTTTCTGATCGAAATCCAACAGATCGCCCCAGTACTCCTCGTGCTCCGGGTTTGTCCCGTTTTTAACGCCCTCCAGATAAAAAAGTTGCCATTCCAGGATTTCCTGCTGCAGCTCCTTTGGAAGCTCCCGGTTATCCTGGGCCCAGAGAGGGCCTAATCCCCATAAAGGTCTGGCAAAGCCTTCCATCAGCGCAGCTTTTTCTCCATATGCAGCCTTGGTATATCCCAGCTTCAGCCAGCTGTGTCCGGGGCTGAAATATTTTTTTAACGGACGGACCAGATCTAAAAGAAGCTCTGCCATATCACTTCGGGTTTTTAATTGCTTATGCCTCCATTTTTCCAAATATCCCATGAATGCCTCCTCTTATTCAATATAAAGCGTCACTTCGATTTTTCCTGTAATATCCGGCATCAGATGACAGCTCCAAGCCTCCAGGCCAGGGGTCAGAAAGAATATCGGTTTCGGATCCTGCATTTCATTTGTGGTTTTTACTAGGAAGCTGCCTTTCTGTGAAACGATGCGCAGCCCATTCTTCATTGGCGTGCACCCGTATGCATGCCGGCCGATTAGCGGGAGGACGAAGCGGCACTGGCTTGTCCACGCCCCAGAAAGCTGTATGCGAAAGGCCACATAACCTCTGCCCAGAGTATACCGGATCCGGCAGCTGATGCGGCGCTCTGGACTATGCTGAGAGACAGAAACTAAATCTGCCACAGTGATGATTTCCACATTTTCCCCGCCTGCTGCCTGGATATGGGCGTGGTAATCATAGCACTGTGCATAGCGGGTTCCGTTATGATACAGCTCTACAGCAGGCGTCAGGGCCTGATGGCTTTCCTTCCTTCGGGTCAGCTGCATGTTAAATACCTCCTTCATGGAGTAGTCCGTCATGGAGGAGGCAAGGATCGGGCCGGTTTTTCTATGCCAGAGCATAGTCATGGTTCCTCCAGATGCGTGGCCGCCCTCTAAGTATTCAAAATCATAGCCGGTTACCGATGCCAAAAAGCCATGGGCGGCGATGCGGTAGGTATCAATTCCCGGGAAATATCGGATGGGAGGGGCGCATTCTGAAGGCAATCGGGGCGGGAGCCCTTCAGCTGGCTCCCGGATGCCGAAATCCAGACCTTCTGCCAAGGCTTTGGCATGGCAGAAGGTGTGATGGATACATGGCTCTTCTCCATGAGCCAGGTAATCCGGACCTCCGTAAAGCAGTCCGCCATCGGTGCACTGGCGGTACAGGGCCAGGTTGCGTCTGGCAGCCTCCTCCCACACTGGCTTTTCGCCATTCCAACACCCATAAGCGGTCTGACATCCGTCGGAAGTACGGCTTCCCCAGTAGGTCCACTTGAAATTTCTGGTGCCTGTGCTGTTATCCCAGGCCCCGTCTGGCAGCATAAATTCCAGATGAGTCTCCAGCTGATGTTCCAGCATATGAAGCATCTCCTTATCATCGACACACCGGGCGTAGGCCAGCATGGAGGGAATGGATTCTTCTACATTATATCCTATATCCACAGGGCGGCAGCCGCGGGAGGTAATCTGTTCCATAGGCTTCCCTTCCCCGTAAAAAAGCCCTTCATCCATCATATGCCTTTTACAGGATTCCGCTAATATGGCCGCATGCTGTAAATATCCTTCATTGCTCCATGCAGCTCCTGTAACTGCTAAAAGAGCGGCAGCAGTAGCATGGTAATTAATGTTGGTGACAAATTCCGGCGTTATGGTAGCATCTACCCATTGAACCATGGCCTGCAGGCGTTTTTCAAACCGCTTTTTTGTGTCTTCTGACAGAAGGTGGCTGTGGTATTCTAATGCATGAAAAATACTCATGGCTGAGAATACAGTAATTCCTTCCCATTGGCCCTGGGCGTCATTGTAAACGCTTCCATTTTCACAGATAACCGTCTCGCCCCAATCAAACAGCGCCAAGGCGCCATCGAGATATTTTTTCTCTCCTGTGCGGTCAGCCATATATAATAAGGGATAAACTGCATCGGCGCTTCTTCCGTGGATCCGCTGGCAGGCGGGGCACATAAGGCCGCCATGGAATCGTTTATGCGCCGGATCCTTTATCTGAAGGGAAAGCATTCCGTCACACCAGCTTCTTAAAAGGCTTTCATACTCGTCTCTTACCATATTCTTATCCTGCCTTTCTACCAGATCAAAAAGTCTTTTCCCATAAGCCGGAGAATTCCTTCCACAAAGAAATAATCACCGTAAATAATCGGTACATGGACCAGACCTTCCCGCTCATAAGCGACGGTTCCATACTGGAGGATGCCATCGGTATCTGGATTCCAGTCACAATACTTTTCTTCCAGCGCAGTCAGCATTTCTACAGCACTGTTATAATACATTGGCTTTTCCAGCTCCGGAACCAGCTGGGCGATTTGCAACAGGCCGCAGGCTGCACAGGCGGAGGCCGTGGTATCCCAGTAAATTTTTTCCGACGGAGAGCGGAAATCCACTAAGGCGATATAGCCAGTACGGCATACGTTTGCAATAAAGTAGTGGGCAACCTGCTTAGCAGCATCCAGATACTCCTTTTTTCCTGTATGGAGGGCAGCCAGAGCAAATCCATAAACCGCCCACGCCTGCCCCCTGCTCCAGGAGGAGCCGGATGCGTAGCCTTGCCCGGCTGGATATTCCAGCCCCTCCCCGGTCACAGGGTCAAGGACAGCAATATGGTTGCAGGAACCGTCTCCCCGCAGAAGCTGTTTTAAAGCAGTGTGGGCATGTTCATTCGCCGCATAAGCAAATCTCGGATCGTCGGTTTCCTGGGAGGCCCAATAGAGGAGAGGGATGTTCATCAGGCAGTCGATAATCATCCAGCCAGTCATATCCTGGTTCCATGCACGGATAAATTTACCGGCGGCATTAAAACGGCCGGCCAGGAAATTAGCGGCATGAAGGCCCCATGCTCTGGCGCGGGCATTTCCGGTTAAACGGTAATTGGCCACAAATGTATGAAGGAACTGAAAGCCGACGTCATGGTGGAGGCGTTCAAATTCTGACATAGCCTGTTCTAAGGGCGGCTGGGAAAACAGGGCGGTTTGCCGGTACAGATCATTTTTGCTGCTGTGATACATCTGCCACAGCATGCCTGCCCAAAAGCCGTTCGTCCAGTAAGCATTATTTTCTGTTTTCATATCCGTCTGATAGATCCCGTTTTCCGGGATATACGGGATGCAATCACCTAAGCGCAGGCATTCTGCCTGAAGCTTTTTATCAATTTTTTCATAGATATTCTGGAGGTTCATTTCCATATTCTTGCTTCCTTTCTGCCTATTCTTTGACTGCGCCAACCATAGTCCCTTTTGCAAAATATTTCTGGAGGAAGGGGTAGACACAGAGAATCGGCACAGTTGCTACAATGATCGTTGCGTATTTTATGGTCATGGCGACAGATTCCTGGTCAGCTGCGCCTATACCCGTAGTCATAGAGGTTACATCATTTTGCATCAGGATTTCCCTCAGGATCACCTGTAAAGGATACATTTCCCGATTACGGATGATTGCGGAGGCCCAGAACCAGGAATTCCAAATGCTTACACCGTAGTACAAAACCATAACAGCCAGGATTGCCTTGGACAAGGGCAGGATAATTTGGCCCCAAATAGTAAAATGCCCGGCTCCGTCGATCTGGGCTGCTTCCACCAGGCTTTCCGGAATGCTTTCAAATGAGGTTCTTAAGATGACAAGATTGTAGGTATTAATCATAAAGGGAAGGATCAGCCCCCACAAAGTCCCAGTTAAGTGGAGATCCTTCAGATTCAGATAAAAGGGAATCATTCCGCCGGAAAAGAACATGGTAAACATAATCAGTATCATAATCGGTTTTTTCAGCAGAACCTTTTTCCTGGATAAAAAATATGCGCCTAAAGAAGTCATAAAGAGATCCAGAATAATACCTGCAGTTAAGATAAACAGGGTATTTAAGTATCCTCTGGTAATCATCGGATTAGCAAATACCTTCTTATAGGCTTCCAGGCTAAAGCCCAGAGGATATAGAAGAATTCCAGTATGTGCTGAAAGGGTATTGCTGTCGCTGAACGAGGCGGCGGCCACATACCAGACCGGATAAAAGCAGATGACGATGATGCCGGTTAAGAGAATATAGTTGAATACGGAGAAGATTCGTTCTCCCCTTGAGCGCTTTACTTTCATAATATAAAACCTCCGTCACCATAGGCTGGTTTCGCTGAATCTTTTGGATAGCTTGTTTGTAGCCAGCAGCAGGCCGAAATTAATTACAGAATTAAACAGGCCGATGGCAGTAGAATAGCTCCAATCCTGCTCCAAAAGCCCTACACGGTAGATGTAAGAAGAAATAATATCTGCTGTTTCATAAGTAGATGGATTATACAGCAGGAGAGTTTTTTCGTAGCCCATGTTCATTAAGGTGCCCATCTTTAGGATCAGCATAATGATAATGGTAGGCGCGATGGCTGGCAGTGTAACATGGATTAGCTGTTTCCATTTCCCGGCGCCGTCGATTTGTGCCGCTTCATAAAGCTGGCTGTCTACACCGGATAGTGCGGACAGATAGATGATAGAGCCCCAGCCTACCTCCTGCCAGATGCTGGAGGCCACATAAATGGTGCGGTACAGCCCGGCTTCCTGCAGCAGAGATAGCCGCTCCCCTCCCAGTAGCGCGATGATGTCATTAAAAAGTCCGGTGGTCAGACTGAAATCAGTAATCATCCCGGTTACTACAATCAGCGAAATAAAGTGGGGAAGGTAGGTGATGGTCTGGGCCAGGCTTTTAAACCGTCGATTTCGCACCTCATTTAACAGCAGGGCCAGGATAATCGGGGCGGGAAAGCCAAAAATCAGGTTGTATATGCTCAAAAGCAAGGTGTTCTTCAATAATCGTCCAAAGTACACACTTTGAAAAAAACGAGTAAAATTCTCCAGACCTATCCACTCGCTTTTTTCAATGCCTAATGCAGGAGTGTAGTCCTTGAATGCAATTATTGCCCCATACATAGGCCTGTATTGAAAGATCAAAAAAAACAGAAGGACTGGAAGTACCAGTACATATAAGGACCAGTTTTTCTTCCAGTCCTTTCTCACGCTGTGCATCAATTTCTGCTTCATATTTACCTCTCCTGGATGGAATTTCAATGGATTTCAACGAAAATCAGGCGCAAAAAAGGTGCTGCAACGAAGTTGTTACAAGATTACAGCACCTTATATTTTTTTACCGTGTATTATAACGATCGAGGGCATCCTGCTGGATTTGCAGGGCGCGGTCTAGTCCCATTGATTTAATATTTTGAACATATTCCTCAAAGGTATCTAAGCTCTCTGCCCCAAAAATATATTTCAAGGCCATTTCATCGCGATAGGTAGTGATCTCATTTACAATAGAGGACATTTCACGGCTTTCATCGGAGGTAGGCGTAACAGGAGGAAGCATATGCTTGTCTGCGTTGGTTGCTCCCCACACATCGACCGTATCCTTCTGGCAGTCCAAGGCGTAATACTGATCCAGATAACGCTCATCCTGTATAAACGGACCGTTATTATTGCCGCGGATATAAGCAGACATTGCCTGGGCCACCGGCCAACCATCCGGATTTTCCATGATCCACTGAGTATAAACAGGCTCTCCATCGATCAGATCATAGGATTCCCCTTCCACTCCAAAGTTAAAAAGCATGTGCCCCTTTTCACCGTAAGCATAGTCCAGCAGCTTCGCAGCACGTTCCACGTCCTGACAGGATGTGGTGATCGCTGCGCTGGCACGTCCGGAATACTGGCTGTCCTTAAAACCGTATTCTGCAGCAGTTCCCTTTTCCAGGGTAGGATATGGGGCAGGAACCAGCAAATAGTCTGGATTTTCAGCAGTTGCCGCGCCCATCCAGGTTCCCATATAGCTGCCTGCAAAGCCTAAGCTGGCTCCGGCAGTGCCGTTAATCATTTTGGCATTCACCTGGTCAAATTTTAAGGTAGCCAGATCTGCGTCAATCAAGCCTTCTTTATACCATTGCGCCATGGTTTCCAGATACTGCTTGTAGCCTTCCTGGATACCGCCGTACTGGACCTTTCCTGCATCATCGATATAGAAGTTTTTGCAGATGCCGAATGCTGCCATAAATGGATCCGCATTCATTAAATCGGTGCGGGTGTACTCGGGACAATACGGAGATGCGATGCCATTTTCTTTGAACGCAGTCAATACAGTATGCCACTCATCAATGGTGGTGGGAACCTCCAGCCCCAGCTCCTCAAGCAGATCCCCCCGGAGCATCAGCCCGATGGTATTGCACAGCCGCTGGCTTCCACGGACAAAGGGGAAGGCGTAGTAATTGCCGTCATCTGTTTTAATCATCTTGTCAATATCCGGGTTTTCTGCAAGATATTTGGTGATATTTGGACAGTACTGGGCAAATATGTCATTTAATGGGAGAATCACCCCATCCTTGATTGCCTTTTCCGGGCCTCCTGGGTAATCAGCCAGCCAGTTATATTCCATAATATCCGGAAGATTTCCATCTGCTAATATTAAGCTGAATTGCTCTTTAATCTGTCCGGTAGGTGGATGCATGAATTCAATTTCTATTCCAGTTTGCTCCATCCATGCCTTTGCAAATGGCTCGTCGCCCCGGTTGGAGAAGTTGGGAGATTCGGTTGTGCTTAATAATCCCCAATAAGTAATTTTACCTCCGGCCGGGGTATTATTTGCTGCAGCTTCTTGGGATGGCTGTGTCTGCTCCGGCGCTGCTGTACCGGTACCTTCTGTGGAAGCATTTTGGCTGCAGCCGGCTAGCGATGATGCAGTCAAGATGGCGGCTAATAATAATGCTGTTTTCTTTTTCACTTTTTTCCCTCCTGGTTTTGTTTGGTGATTCCATCTTAGCATCGAAGTTTTGAAGAATATACAGGAAAAAAACCGACTAAATCGGCAAAATTCCAGATTTATTATCGGCTTTTTCTTAAGTCAATCCTCTTTTTTATATATTGTTTTCTTTAATTGCCCTGGCGTAATCCCTTTTTTCTTTTTAAAGCTGCGGATAAATGTATTGCTGTCCCGGAATCCGGTCATGGAAGCGACCTCCAGTACAGTGTAATCCTCTTGCAAAAGCTCCTCGGCCCGGTCCATGCGCAGTGTTGTGATGTAATCCAGGAGGCTCCGCCCAGTCTGCTTTTTATACACTGAGGATAAATAAGAGGGGGTGATATCAAAATGCTGGGCGGCAATGGAGATATTTAAGTCCGGGTCGCTGAAGGCTTCACGAATATAAGCCTCGACACGATGGCTCAGAGAATTATCCTCCTCATTTTTCTTCTGCTCCTTTAAGATTTCTTCACAAATAGAGTCAATGGCCTTTGAGAAGGATCTCTTTACCTCTTCCACAGATATTTTCCTGGAAAAGAAATTGGCAAGGTCCAGGGTTCGGGCGAAGCGGCTGCTTCCTGCTGCCTCCGCACTTTTTAAAAGGGTTTTGGCCAGCTCAAAAATCAGGTAGCGGATGGTATCCGCAGATACATCTGAGGAAATATTTTCTAAAAACACCTGTTCCACATATTGCTTTGCCAGGATACCATTCCCAACTTTTATGGCGTTAATAATCTTTTTTTCGGTATCTTCAAAATAGTCGAAGCGGGTTTGTCGGTTTTTAACATCCTCAAAAAATAACATATCTTCCTCCAGAAGCTGAACATACTCCTCCAGCTCTCTGGCATGCTGGTAGGATGTATGGATTCCGGATATTTCGCAGCAGCAGTCGCCTACCAGCGCGATCGTGCGGAAGCTGAATTTTTTTTCTGTGATATCTCTTACCTGCTCGATGCAGGAGCAAAGCCTGCTGTCATAAGCCTCCGCGGCTTTCGGCGCGCAGATCACTGCCGCCAGCATCCCGCCGATTTCTGCCATTTCCGCTGTATAGTGCTTTGAAATTAATTCATAGAAAATATTCCCGATAATGAAACGGCGAAACTCCAGCTCAACAATAATCTCATCTGTCTGCTGCTCCTTCAGCTCCCACGGCTCCGGCTGGAGAAGGATCACCAGGAAATTTCCTTCAGGAAGAGAAATCCCATAGCGGGAAAGCATTTCTGCTGTACCACAGAAGGAGCCGGTTAAAAGCTGAGAAAGATAGTAATTTTTTAAACGCTTCTGGTTATCCAGCAGGATCCGGTCTGTATCCTTTTTTTTCATAAAAAATTGTTCAGTCTGATGCTTTAACCATAAAAGTTCATTTTCTCCCTGCTTTATGGGCTGTTTTGTGTAAGCGTGAAAAAGGTTCAACAGGCCCATAATCGGATTATAATGCTTCCGGGCAAAATGATGGGAGATCATACATCCCAAAAGAATACAGGCGATCAGGCCCAGGATGGCATAATTCCGGATCCGTATAGCTGCATCTTCAAAAATATGTTCAGGAATTACGGTAATGTACTTCCAGCCGGAAATTTTTGAATTTCGAACAGCCAGGGCACAAAGCTCTCCCAGCAGCTCCTTTTTCTGATAATCTGCTTCTGGCAGCTGAGAATTCGCCAGCGACGTCACAAATCGCTTTCCGCCATTGCTGGTAATCCAGCTGTCATTATCGCAGAAAATCAAGATATTCATGTCTTCATTCCACTTCATGGTATCCAGAAGCTCCTGAAAAACCTGGACATTTACAGCAATAACCACAGTAGCAGTGCATTCTCCTGGATTCATTCCATAGTTCGTCATGGTGAACAGCATGGTTTTTTTGCCGTCACGGCCATAAATCATTTTCATATCCTTGAAATGATTTTTCTCCATATATTCTTGAAATTCCTGGAAAGTGAAATTCGGATTATCATAATACAGGCTATAGTATAAGCTTCCCGCCATGTTTCCGCGCATACTGGACACATAATCCGTTTGATTAAAGTATACAAATACATCCTGAATCAGCCGTTCGGAAACCGTAATATTGTTAAGGCTCCGGTAAATTCGATAAAGTACCATCTGATTATCGCGACGGAACTGCTCTTTCACCCAGGCAGCCTGCTGCACATCCTCATCTAAAGCGATTCTCTGGGCGATTTTCCCAATTTCATCCACCTTTTGGTCTACTTCGCTTCGAACCATTTCCAGCATTCCCAGATTTACAGCCGCTCCCTGGTCCCGGATGGTGGACAGAGAATAGGTGTAAATGATGATGCCCACAAAAATCGGCACAAGCAGAACGGCAATATATGCAAGATACAATTTAATATATGTTTTGGACTTCTTCATAAAAATTTCCGCCATTTCCCATGTTATTTTTTTATTCTACTATATTTCAATCATTTTTGTAAACATAAGATGAATATTCCCCAGAGGGGTGGCGCAGGGAAATGACGGATTACTTTTGGCAGTTTTAAGAAAATATTTGAAATTTCTAAGAAAATATTTGAAATTTTTAAGAAATATTGGGAATTGTTAAATGGAAAAGATCGTCTATTGATTTTTTGGGGGTTCTTAGAGATAATTCAATTTATGTAGACTTTTTTGTTGATACATGGTAAACTATAGTCACATTGCACAAAGCACAACCAGCCTGACGTTCCCAGGCAGTGACTGCATTTGGGAAAGGCGCCCGCAAAGCCTGCGGGGACGAAATAAGGAGGTAACATAATGGCTTGCAAAAAACAAACAGTCCCATTTTCCGGGACAAAGGAGCAGGAAGAGGCTTTGAAGAAGGTCATCTCAGAGCTCAAGGATACCCAGGGAGCCCTGATGCCGATTATGCAGAAGGCTCAGGACATCTACGGTTATCTTCCCATCGAGGTTCAGACCATGATCTCAGATGAGACAGGGATTCCCCTGGAAAAGGTATATGGCGTGGCAACATTCTATTCCCAGTTCGCTCTTCAGCCTAAGGGCAAATATAAGATTTCTGTCTGTCTTGGCACAGCATGCTATGTAAAGGGCTCTGGCAACATATTTTCTAAGCTGGAGGAGCTGCTGGGCATTACAAATGGGGAATGTACTCCGGATGGGAAGTTTTCCCTGGATTCCTGCCGGTGTGTAGGCGCCTGCGGCTTAGCCCCGGTTATGATGATTAACGGTGAGGTGTACGGCAGGCTGGTTCCCGACGACATTCCAGGCATTCTGGCAAAATATAATTAGCCTATGATGCCTGAGATTTCCCTGAATGTACTGGATGTAACGGAGAACTCTACCAGGGCGGGAGCTAAGCTGGTGTCCATCCTGATTCAGGCCGATCACCAGGCAGATACGCTGACCATCCGGATCCAGGATGATGGCTGCGGGATGACGCCGGAGCAGGTAGAGCAGGTGGTTGACCCCTTTTTTACCACCAGAACCACCAGGAAGGTAGGGCTGGGGATTCCATTTTATAAATACGCGGCAGAGAGTACAGGAGGGAGCTTTTCCATCCGCTCCCAGGTAGGAGTCGGGACAGAGGTGACGGCGGTATTTGGATTATCCCATATTGACCGGATGCCCTTAGGTGATATTACCAGCACGATACATACGTTAATTGTATATCATCCGGAGACGGATTTTGTGTATACCTACCAGATCGATGAGCGGAGCTTTGTATTAGATACCAGGGAATTTAAAGAGATATTAGGGGATGTGCCCTTCTCCGAGCCGGAGGTTTCCCAGTACATTTTCGAATATCTCACAGAAAATAAAAATGAAGTTGACCAGGGTGCGGTGCTGTAGACGGCCGCACGCAGATAGGAGGAAGAAATGAAAACTCTTGCTGAATTAAAGGCGATTCGGGAGAAGATGCAAAACCAGGTTGGCCTTCGCGCAGAGGACCATAACCACACCAGAGTGGTGGTAGGTATGGCTACCTGCGGAATCGCCGCAGGGGCAAGGCCGGTTTTAACGAAGCTTTCCCAGGAGATACAGGAGAGAGGACTGACGGAGAAGGTCGCGGTGACCCAGACCGGCTGCATCGGCTTATGCCAGTATGAGCCCATTGTGGAGGTGATGGTTCCAGGCGAGCCGAAGGTAACCTATATCCGCATGAATGAGGAAAAGGCAGTCGAGGTTGTAAACCGCCATCTGGTAGGCGGCCATGTGGTGGATGAGTACACCCTTGGCGCCACTGATATGAAATAAGGAGGAAGACAGAATATGTATCGTTCACATGTACTGGTCTGCGGCGGAACCGGATGTACTTCCTCCGGAAGCCCACAGATTATAGAGAGATTAAAGGATGAGATTGAGAAGCAGGGCCTGACTGATGAGGTGGCGGTAATCCAGACCGGCTGCCATGGCTTATGTGCACTGGGGCCCATTATGATCGTATACCCGGATGCCAGCTTTTACTCCATGGTAAAGGTGGAGGATATTCCGGAGATTGTTTCTGAGCATTTATTAAAGGGACGTGTGGTAACCCGCCTTCTGTATGATGAGACGGTAACCAGCGCGGGAGTAAAGGCCTTAATTGATACAGACTTCTATAAGAAGCAGCACCGGGTTGCCTTAAGGAACTGCGGCGTGATTAACCCGGAGGTGATCGATGAGTACATAGGAACCGGCGGCTATGAGGCGCTTGGCAAGGTCCTTACGGAGATGACTCCGGATGACGTGATTCAGATTCTTCTGGATTCCGGGCTCCGCGGAAGAGGCGGCGGCGGATTCCCCACCGGCTTAAAATGGAAGCTGGCTAAGCAGAATGACGCGGATCAGAAGTATGTCTGCTGTAACGCGGACGAGGGCGACCCAGGGGCATTTATGGATCGTTCTGTCCTGGAGGGTGATCCCCACGTGGTATTGGAGGCTATGGCCATCGCAGGCTATGCCATCGGGGCAAACCAGGGCTATATTTATGTCCGTGCAGAGTATCCCATCGCTGTGGAGCGTTTAAAGATCGCTATTGAGCAGGCCAGAGAATACAACTTATTAGGCAAGGACATCTTTGGAACCGGATTTGATTTTGACATTGACCTCCGCTTAGGCGCAGGCGCTTTTGTATGCGGCGAGGAGACCGCGCTGATGACCTCCATCGAGGGCAAGAGAGGCGAGCCCCGTCCCCGTCCCCCGTTCCCGGCGCAAAAGGGTCTGTTTGGAAAGCCAACAATTTTAAATAACGTAGAAACCTATGCCAATATCCCGCAGATTATCTTAAATGGTGCAGACTGGTTTGCATCCATGGGTACGGAGAAGTCCAAGGGAACCAAGGTATTTGCCCTGGGCGGCAAGATTCATAATACCGGCCTGGTAGAGATCCCCATGGGAACCACCCTTCGGGAGGTTATCGAGGAGATCGGCGGCGGCATCCCTAATGGCAAGAAGTTTAAGGCAGCTCAGACCGGCGGCCCCTCCGGCGGATGCATCCCGGCAGAGCATTTTGATATCCCCATTGATTATGACAATCTGATTTCCATCGGCTCTATGATGGGATCCGGCGGCCTGATCGTTATGGATGAGGACGACTGTATGGTGGATATCGCCAAGTTCTTCTTAGAGTTTACGGTGGAGGAGTCCTGCGGGAAATGTACCCCCTGCCGTGTGGGAACCAGGCGTATGCTGGAGATCCTGACCAAGATTACCAAGGGTCAGGCTACCATGGAGGATCTGGATAAGCTGGAAGAGCTTTGCTACTATATTAAGGAGAACTCCCTCTGCGGCTTAGGGCAGACCGCACCGAACCCAGTGCTCTCCACCCTTCGGTACTTCCGGGATGAGTATGAAGCACACATCAAGGAAAAGAGATGTCCGGCCGGCGTATGTAAGGCGCTGCTTTCCTACGTGATTGACCGTGACAAGTGCCGCGGCTGTACCCTTTGCGCCAGAAACTGTCCGGCAGGCGCCATCATCGGTTCTGTTAAGAACCCGCACATTATCGATACCAATAAGTGTGTCAAGTGCGGCGCTTGTATGGAGAAGTGTAAATTCGGCGCAATTTCAAAGAAATAAGGGAGGGAAGAACAGATGGAGAATGTTACAATTAAAATCAATGGCATGGAAGTTTCTGCTCCGAAGGGTTCTACCATTCTGGAGGCAGCAAGACTGGCCCACATTGAGATTCCTACCCTGTGCTTTTTAAAGGAAATCAATGAGATCGGCGCCTGCCGTGTCTGTGTTGTAGAAGTGAAGGGGGCCAGAAGCCTGGTGGCTTCCTGTGTATACCCCATTAATGACGGGATGGAGGTGTGGACCAATACTCCAAAGGTATTAGCCTCCAGAAAGAAGACCGTTCAGCTGTTACTGTCCAATCATGACAGAAAGTGCTTATCCTGCGTCCGCAGCCGAAACTGCGAGCTGCAGCAGCTGGCAAGGGAATTAGGCGTAGAGGACGAGGGCTACTATGATGGAGCCAGAACTCCCTCCTGCATCGATGATTCCGCAGCCCATATGCTTCGGGATAATTCCAAGTGTGTACTGTGCCGCCGCTGCGTGGCAGTCTGCGAGCACACCCAGGGCATCGGCGTGATCGGGGCCAATGAGAGAGGCTTCCGCACCAATATCGGATCCGCCTTTGAGATGGGGCTGGGAGAGACCTCCTGCGTATCCTGTGGACAGTGTATCGCAGTATGTCCCACCGGCGCCCTTACAGAGAAATCCTGCATCGACGATGTGCTTGCGGCCATCCATGACCCCAAGAAGCATGTGATCGTCCAGACCGCTCCTGCAGTCCGCGCAGGACTGGGAGAGGAGTTCGGCTATCCCATCGGCACCGATGTAGAGGGAAAGATGGCGGCCGCCCTGCGCCGTATCGGCTTTGACAAGGTTTTTGATACCGACTTTAGTGCAGACTTAACCATTATGGAGGAGGCCCACGAGTTTATTCAACGGGTTCAGAATCATGGCGTGCTGCCGATGATTACCTCCTGTTCCCCAGGATGGGTGAAATACTGTGAGCACTATTTCCCGGATATGACCGAGAACTTATCCTCCTGCAAATCCCCGCAGCAGATGTTCGGCGCCATCGCCAAGAGCTACTATGCGGAGAAGGCGGGAATCGATCCCAAGGATATCGTATCCGTATCCGTGATGCCCTGCACAGCTAAGAAGTTTGAGATCGGCCGTCCGGATCAGGATGCTAATGGCTGCCCGGATGTGGACTATTCTATGACCACCAGAGAGCTGGCCAGGATGATTAAGAAGGTAGGCCTCCGCTTTAGAGAGCTTCCCGACGAGAAGTTTGATGAGCCCTTAGGCCTTGCTACCGGTGCCGGCGTGATCTTCGGCGCTACTGGAGGCGTTATGGAGGCGGCTTTAAGAACCGCGGTAGAGACCCTGACCGGCCAGGAGCTTCCTAATGTAGACTTCGTGGAAGTGAGAGGCACGGAAGGCATCAAGGAGGCCACCTACCAGGTAGCCGGCATGGATGTGAAGGTGGCGGTAGCCTCCGGACTTGCCAATGCGAGAAAGCTGTTAAATATGGTGAAGAATGGGGAAGCGGAATACCACTTTATCGAGATCATGGGATGTCCCGGCGGCTGTGTAAACGGCGGCGGACAGCCCCAGCAGCCGGGCCACGTGCGGAATACCACGGACATCCGGGCACTTCGGGCCAAGGTTCTCTACGATCTGGACAAGGATAACCCCATCCGGAAGTCCCATGAGAATCCGGCCATTAAGGAGCTGTATGCCACCTATCTGGGAGAGCCGGGAAGTAAGAAGGCACATCACTTGCTGCATACCACGTATGTGAAGAGAAGTATTAATTAATTTGCGCTGGCTTGCGTGAATTGGAAAATCCCTCCAGGGGTAGTGGACTGGGGGGATTTTTTTGGCGCAAGGAAATTGCTATTTAAGTGAGTCGCAAATGGCTAGGGATCTCTAGCTAAGTGTATTTCTAAACCCGCCAGGAATCTCTGGTTAAGTGTACTGCCGATCCCTTCTGGGAATCTCTGGCCAAGTGTTTTGCAGCCCGTTAGGAGCCATATGCAGCGACAAAAGGTGCAGGCGCATATTCGCCAGGAGGCTACGCCCGTATCAGGCCGTGTCCCAACGTCACCGCGCTCTCGCTCCGCCGAAAGCGTAACGGTGCGTAAGGCCCTAAAAGACAGGGCCTAAACACCGACGGTTTCGGAGGGGTTCCTT
>CATOJE010000065.1 GCA_951800145.1 uncultured Lachnospiraceae bacterium
GCGCTTAGGTCCGGTCTTTCACGGACCTTATGCGTCCGCTACGCTTTCGGCGGAGCGAGAGCGCGGTGACGTTGGGACACGGCTGCTGGGGCGCGTAGCCTCCTGGCGAATATGCGCCTGCACCAATACCCCGAAAACTTGGAATACTTAACGGGTAACGACACACACTTGGCCGGCGAATCCTAACGGATTGCGACACCCACTTAGCCAGCGAATCCTACCGGGTAACGACACCCACTCAGCCAGCGATCCCCTAGACTTTCACGATCACAGAGACTCAATGAAATAGCGATTCCCTCACCCCTTCTTCCCAAATCGGAATTCCCGAATCTCCTCCCCCAGCAGCCTCCCATTTTCCAAAATTCCATCGAACGCCCCATACTTATAAAGGCTGGCGGCGATTAACCCTATGGGAACTGCTAAAATCATCCCGGCGATTCCTGCTGCTCGGAAGCCCAGATACAGAAGGAAAAGCGTAGACAGGGGCGGAAGGCCCATGGCGTCTCCCACGATCTTGGGCTGTATCATCTGTCGTATCACCTGGGTCAGAAAATAGAGAAGGATTAATCCCGCCGCAAAGGCATATTCGCCGGAAAAAAGCTTCACTACTGCCCAGGGGCCCAGGGCAGTTCCTGTCCCAAACATGGGAAGAAAGTCCAGAAAGGCAATCAGAACTGCAAAGATCAGCCCATACTCCACGCCCAATAGAAAGAATCCCACTGCCAGCACAGCTGCTACCACAAACATGATGCGGAACTGTGCCAGGAAATAGCCTCCGATCAGCTTTCGGATGTCTCCCTTCAGGAAGAGAAGATACCGCTTCATCCAGGCTGGCATATACTGCTTCCCTATAGCGATGAATTTATCCTGATCGACGATGAAAAAGTAAGCGGACAGCAGGGTAATGATGGTGCTGACAAACGCTCCGGGAATCCTCCTGGCTACATTTCCCGCCACTGCCACGGTGGGCGACGCCATATTCTGTACCAGGCTGCTGATATTCTTCCCAAGGTTCCTCCAGAATTGGGAGAAGAAGTTTTGCACCCCTGCCGGGAACCGGACAAACAGCCGGCTTAGGTTTCCCCAGGCCTCCAGCACTTCACCCTTGGCTAATTCATACAGCCCGGGTATATCCTGGACCAGATTCCTTCCCACTATGAAAAGCCTGCCAACCAGCAGATACAAGAGTGCCACCACTCCGGCCAGAACCAGGATAATGATCACAGCCGAGCTGTGCTTGCGCACTATCTTCAGCCGCTTCTCCAGAAAACGGACCAGGGGATTCGCCAGCATAGCCAGCAGCCATCCGATCACAAAGGGCATAAAAAACTTCAGCAGCCTGGGTCCCAGAAAAAGGAACAGCACCCACCCGGTTGTGGGTATCAGGATATTTAACAGATATCGGACGCATCTTGTAAAACGCTCCAATCCTATTTACCTCCATAAAATCATACGCGAAAAAACTTTTCCAAAAATCTCCGAAGGACTGCCATCTCCTCGTCGGTTCCGATGGTAATCCGAAGATACTGATCCAGCCCTTTCTTTTTAAAGTAACGGACATAGATCTGCTCTCCTTTAAGGGCTTTGAATATCTCCTCTGCCGGAACCTGTTTATGGGTGACAAATAGGAAATTTGCTTTCGAATCCGGAAATTCAAATCCCAGCTCCCTCATCCACACCTTTGTCTCTTCCCTTGTTTTCACGATCTTTTTTAAGGTCTCCCGGAAATATGCCTCGTCCCGCACAACCTGGGTGCCTAAGAGGATAGACGGCAGGTTCATGGTATAGGAATTATACGAATATTTCACATCGCTCATTGCCTGAATCAAATCCGGGTGACCTATGGCATAGCCGATCCGCATTCCAGCCATAGACCGGGACTTGCTGAAGGTCTGGACAATAAGCAGATTTTCATAAGTTTCAATCAGCGGAAGGGCGGACTCAGCCCCAAAATCAATATATGCCTCATCGATGATTACTACCACATCCGGATTGTGCTGGAGAATCTCTTTGATTTCACATAAGTCCATCTCCAGTCCAGTGGGCGCATTTGGATTTGGGAAAATAATACCTCCATTTTCCCGGAAATAATCCTCCTTCCGGATTCGGAAATCCGGATCCAGCGCAGGCGTCTCATATGGAATTCGAAACAAATCCGCCCACACCGGGTAGAAGGAATAGGTGATATCTGGAAATAAAATCGGTTTCTCTGAATTAAAAAAGGTTAAAAAGGCCATTCCAAGCACATCATCGGATCCCACACCTACAAAGATCTGATTTGGATTCACCCTGTAGGCTTTCGCCAGCTCACTGGTGAGCATGGCGGCAGCTGGATCCGGATATTTCCGAAATGCTTCCCCATCCATCTCCTTCAATGCTTTTGTCACCAGGGGAGAGGGGGGATATGGATTCTCGTTAGTATTTAGCTTTATCAGGCGGCTTCCCTGAGGCTGTTCGCCTGGCACATATGGAACCACCTTTCGAATATATTTTTCCCAGGGCTTCATTCACTATCCTCTTTCTTTTAATCTAATCACACGCTTTATCTGCCTTTTTGTAATAAACGAAATCTTATCCTATGGTCTCTGCTGCGATTTTTTGGAAGGCGGGAAGGGAGCGCTCGATCTGCTGGTAGGAAACGCAGTAGGAAATTCTCACATACCCGGGACAGGCGAAGGAGCTTCCCGGCACCACCAGCACATGATGCTCCTTACAGATCCGGCAGAATTCCTTTTCATCCTCCAGCGGAGATTTGACAAAAAGATAGAACGCCCCCTGTGGGCGAATGCAGGTGAACCCGTACTCTGTCAAAGCGCCATACAGGCGGTTCCGGTTCCGGTCATAGGCCTCCAGATTTACTTGCTCATTCACGCACCGCTTAATCACCCGCTGAAACAGAGAGGGCGCATTCACACAGCCCAGCACACGATTTGCAATCACGGCGGCTGCCGTCACCTCCTCTGCGTCCTCCACCGCATCCGGAATCAACACATAGCCGATTCGCTCTCCTGGAAGGGACAAGGATTTGCTGTAGGAATAACAAACAATGGCATTATCATAGTATTTTGTCACAAAGGGAACCGCCACCCCGTCATAAGCCAGCTCCCGGTAGGGCTCATCGGAAATCAGAAAGATGCCATGTCCTATCTCTCTGCTCTTCTCTGTCAGGATCCTCCCGATCTGTGCCAGTGTTTCCTCCGAATAAACAACACCTGTAGGGTTATTGGGTGAATTAATAATCACTGCCCTTGTCTTTTTCGTAATCTTCTCCTGAAATTCCGTTAAATTGGGCTGGAAATTCTCTGTATTAGGAGAAACCACTACCAGATTACCATCATAATTTCTCACATAATTGCCATACTCCACAAAGTAAGGCGCAAAGGTAATCACCTCTTCCCCGGGATTCAGCAAGGTTTTCAAGATAATATTCATACCGCTGGCAGCGCCTACGGTCATAATCACATTTTCCAAATGGAAATTCGTTCCAAACCGTTCATTTAATGACTGGGCAATGGTTTCACGCACATCTTCGTATCCCGCATTACTCATATAGCCATGGACAAAGTTGGACTCCTCTTCATTCAGTATATCCATAATCGCAGTTTTCACTGCTTCCGGCGCTGGTACATTAGGATTGCCAAGGCTGAAGTCATATACATTCTCTGCCCCATAGATTGCCGCCAAGCGCTTACCCTCTTCAAACATGGCGCGAATTGCCGAATTATTCTGCACCAATGGTTTCATCTTCTCCGATATCATAATGGAATCCCTCCTTTTTTGATTTTTTTAAGTATACCACGTTCCCATTAAATTGCAACTGAAATACGTTCCTCGCGGCATTGCCTATGAAAGCAGGCCAGGTCTTCGCCAAATGCTGGTGCTGGCGCGGCACTTGACCCATCACTTGTGAAAATAAAAAACTTCACTGCATAACAGGGGGTGCTGTTCACACAGTGAAGCTTTTTATAAATTGCTTAATTTTCCCTCCGGCCACATATGCCAAAGCCGGCTAAGCATCGATCCAATCCGCTACAACAGCTTCCTCAGCTCATCTGCAACAAACTGCACCTGGGTACCAACCACAACCTGCACCGACGCACTGCTGGGGCGGATAACTCCGGCTACGCCTGAGGACTTAATTCTGTCTACGTCCACTTTCCATTCGTCCTCTACTACCAGGCGCAGCCTGGTAATACAGTTATCTAAAGACTTTACGTTCTCCCTGCCGCCTAGGCCGGCCAGAACGACCGCAGCAATTGCTGCGAAATCATGATTGGTCATTATCTCTTTTTTTCCAGCTAACATAATCTAGTCCCCTTTCTCCGTCTCGTGTTGCCCGGCTGGAAAAATATATTAACACAGCAAAGAACGCTGTGATGCATCAGCATTAAGATAAACAAATTCTCTTAATATGTACTGCCAGATAGGTAACCTCCTCCTCTGCAATCTGGTATCCATACTCTTCATCAATAAAGCTTTGTATCTTCCGTCCGCAGGCATACTGCTCCGGATACATCTGAGATATCATTAAAGTAAACTCGGATTCCTCCGGGTCCAGCCTGTCTCTGGAATAAATCTTCTGCGCCAGAAATTTTAAATGAGTGATAAACCGATCATAATTTAAGGAACGCTCATCCAGATGAATATAGAAACACTCCTCCACGATCTTCACCACCTGCTGAATCAGCTGGGTAATATGCATGGTATCCCGCATAGGGACATCATACTCTGCATTCACCACATGGAGAGCCATAGATGCAGCCTCGTCCACCGGAAGCTTAATGCCCAGCTTTTCCTCAATCAGCGCAATCCCATACTCGCCTACCATGTACTCCTCCCGGTAAAAGCTTTTTACCTCCCGGAGCAGCGGTGTGGCATAGAAAAGGTTTTCCTGCGAACGTTCGATGGCAAAATTAACATGATCCGTCAATGTGATATAAATGTTCTGGTTCAGTGGTTTGTTAAGAAGCTTGTTTGCGTACTGGATAATCTCCGCCGAAATCTGAATCTGCTCCGGAGGAAGCCGGAAAATCAATGTTTTAAACCGATCCATCAAGTCCTCATTGTCCAGACGAAAAATCTTTTCCACCCGGCTTCTCGGAACCTCCGCGCCTTCCTTCACATGATACCCAAGCCCCCGGCCCATGACCACCACTTCAATTCCATTATCATCAATGGAACTGACAATATTATTATTAATAATTTTTTGAACTTTCATCGAACCTTCCCTTTTCTTAAGGCAAAAAACAAGTAGCTCCTGGGTCGTCGCCCAACACAGCGGGCGCACTGCCTTCTATCATCCTTAAAGGCATAGCACTTGGCCGTTCATCGCGGGAAAAAAGAAAAACCAATTTTGACATAGTAGAAGCACACTCTTACTATCTCAAAATTGGTTTTGCCTGCTTACCAGTAACAATCCAGATTATTTAGTTATGTTCATTATATCACATTTTTCTATATAGTCAATCATTTTTCTATACTTTTTATGGAAATAACAGTAACGGAGGCCTTCAAAAAGACCTCCGCTTACTTAACCATCCTGTAAGCTCATCCTGCCTGGACGGCTTCCCTGTCGCGTTACTTTACTGTTCACAGCCCGGTGGGACTGTACGGCAACGCTTTTACTTCTATTCCTCCTGTGCTGCGGCAACTGCTTCAATATCCACATCCGCCACATCCACATCCTCCTGAGGCTCTCTGGCCGGAACCGCCAGTGCTTTCATGCTCAGGCTGATCTTGTGGTCAACTTCGTTAAAGTCAACGATCTTTGCCTCAACCTCCTGGCCGATCTTTAACACGTCTGCCGGCTTATCTACATGCTCCTTGGAGATCTGAGACACATGAAGAAGCGCATCCACTCCCGGCTCCAGCTCCACAAAAGCACCGAAATCTGTCATCCGCGCCACCCGGCCTACAACTACGTTCCCGGTAGCATACTTTTCTGCAGCATTCGCCCATGGATTCGCCTCCGGGAACTTTAAGCTGAGGGCAATCTTCTCGCCCTGAATGTCCTTAATCAGGACTCTTAACTCCTCACCAGCCTTAAATACCTTCTTGGGATTCTCCACACGGCCCCAGCTCATCTCAGAAATATGGAGCAGTCCATCTGCGCCGCCCAAGTCGATAAAGGCGCCGAAATCTGTAACATTCTTAATCGTTCCCTCTACGGTATCGCCCACCGCGATACGCTCAAACAGCTCCTTCTGCATGGCAGCCTTCTTTGCCACCATCAGCTGCTTCCTGTCGCCGATCACCCGATGTCTTCTGGGGTTAAACTCGGTAATCACAAACTCGATCTCCTGGCCTGCATACTTAGATAGATCCTTCTCATAGGTATCGGATACCAGGCTTGCGGGGATGAAGATTCTGGTCTCCTCCACCACTACGCTTAATCCGCCGTCCAGCACCTGAACCACCTTAGCGGTAAGGGCCTCCTGGTTATTAAAGGCCTCCTCCAGACGCTTATTCCCCCGGTCAGCCGCCAGACGCTTATAGGAAAGGGCTACCTGGCCTTCGCCGTCATTCACCTTAACAACCTTTGCCTCCATCTCATCTCCCACATGTACCAGAGAGGTTAGATCCACGTTGGGCTCGTTGGTATATTCACTGCGGGTGATAATCCCGTCAGACTTGTAACCAATATTTAAGACGATCTCATCTTCTTTTACATCGATAACCTTTCCAGTGACAACCTCTCCTGTACGTATCGTTTTCAATGATTCCTCTAACATTTGTTCAAAACTTAACTCTGACATTAGTATGAACCTCCTCAATAATCTTTTTCGGGGTTGACGCCCCTGCTGTAATACCTACTTTGCGCACAGAATTTTCACCTTCAGGATCAAAATCGTCTAGTGTCTGAATGTAATAAGTGTTTTTACACTCGCTGAGGCAAATTTCATATAACTTCTGTGTGTTGGAGCTGTTCTTCCCGCCGATGACAATCATGGCGTCCACCTTCGAAGCAATCTCCTTTGCCTCTACCTGTCTTTCCTGTGTTGCATTGCAAATCGTATTTAGAACAAGTATATCATAACCCTTTTTCGAAAATTTTTCAACTAATTCTTTAAATTTATTGTAATTAAATGTCGTTTGGGACACCACGGACACGGACTTGCCCTCTTGCGGGATAAAATTTTCTGCATCTTCGATTGTTTCGATTACTACAGTATGCTCATCTCCCCAACCTTTAATACCTTCTACCTCCGGGTGATTTTCATTTCCCACGATCACCACCTGACGGCCTGCCCGGTTTTGCTCCTCCACGATCCGATGAATCTTCTTCACAAAGGGACAGGTCGCGTCAATGATTTCCAGGCCATTCCTCTCCATGATGTGGTATATATGACGGCTGACCCCGTGGGAGCGGATAATCACCACCCCGTCCCGAAGGGTTTTAAGCTCCTCCTCTGAGTGGATAACACACACGCCCTGGGCCGCCAGGTCCTTTACCACCTCTTCATTATGAATAATCGGGCCATAGGTATAAATTTTCTTTTCCCTTTTTTCCCGTATCTGCTGGTATACCTTTTCCACCGCCCGCTCCACGCCAAAGCAGAAGCCGGCGGTTTCTGCCACAATTACCTCTGGTCCCGGTTCCATCTCCCTACTCTTCAAGCTTCAGCCCCCGTTCCCTGGCAATCTCAATCACCCGGCTTACAACTTCCTCCCGGCTTAGATAGGAAGTGTCCAGATAGACAGCATCCTCCGCCTGCTTTAAGGGCGCATGCTCCCGGTGCATATCCCGGTAATCCCGGTCAATGATATCCTTCTCAATGGCATCCAGGTCACAGGACATTCCCTTTTCAGATAATTCCTGAAAGCGGCGCTCCGCCCGCACCCTGGAGCTGGCAGTGAGATAAATCTTCGCCTGAGCGCCTGGAAGCACACAGGTTCCGATATCCCGTCCGTCCATAATCACATCCGCGCTTTCTGCCAGCTGCCGCTGTAATTCCAGAAGCTTTTCCCTCACTGGAAGATAAACCGAGATCTGGCTGGTCAGATTCCCAACCTCCTCTGTCCGGATCTGATCGGATACATCCTCGCCATTCAGCCAGACCTGTTGTCTGCCCTCCTCATAGCGAATGGTAATATGGGCCTTCTGGCAGGCCGCTGCAATCTCCGCTTCCCCGGATGCCTGGATATGATTTCTCAGCACATACAAGGCCATAGCCCGGTACATCGCCCCGGTATCCACATAGATAAATCCCAGCCTGGCGGCGGCTGCCCTGGCGATGGTACTCTTCCCCGCCCCCGCGGGGCCGTCGATTGCAATGTTAAAATGCTGCATACCTTCTCCTCTTTTGTTACCTCTCACAGCCCGCCCTTCAACACAGCAAGCGCGCCGGCGCTGCTGTCCTTACCTTGCCTCAGACATCCACTCACAAGAAAACGCCGCAGGTACTAGTGAAACGTAACTTTCTTTCTATACTAATTTGCGCGGCAGCTCAGGGCACGGACGCCCCGGCCGTCCATCCGGTGGACCAGGCAATTTGAAGATTATACCCGCCAGTCACCCCGTCTAAATCAAGAACCTCCCCCGCAAAGTAAAGCCCGGAAACCTTCTTTGATTCCATGGTGGAGGGATGAATCTCCTTTACAGAAACTCCCCCCTGGGTGATAATCGCTTCCTGATAATCCCGAAGCCCGGTTATGGTAAACCGCAAATCCTTCAGAACCTCTGCCAGACGGCGGCGCTCCTCTCTGGTCACCTCGTTCACCTGTTTATCCGGATGAATCCCGCTTCTGCTTATCATAACAGGAATCAGCCTGGCTGGCAATAGCTGGGAAAGGGAATTTTTAAACTGCTTGTTCATTCTACCTTCAAAATCCCTTAAAATCCGACTGTCCAGCTGCTGTAAGGTAAGCGCCGGCTTTAAATCCACGGATAGAATAAGCGGCTGCTTCCCTGCCTCCTTGGGGATAAAGCTGCTGGCAGAAAGAATCACCGGGCCGCTTACCCCGAAATGAGTAAAAAGCATCTCGCCAAATTCCCGGTACAGCTCCTTCTTTCCCTGGTAAATGGAGATCTGGATATTTTTAAGGGAAAGTCCCTGAAGCCCTTTCCCATCCTCCTCCAAAAGTGTAAAGGGCACCAGGGCCGGGCTCAGCCTTGTCACCCTGTGGCCGGCCTCTCTGGCCCACCGATACCCGTCTCCGCCAGCACCGGTGGAGGGATAGGAGAGGCCGCCGCTGGCCACGATGATTCCGTCCCCGGTTACCACTTCCCCGGTACGCTCCAGCAAAACACCTCTGCACCGTCCATCCTGGATCACCAGCTCCTGAACCCCGGTTTTTAAATGTACCTTAACCTGGCAGTCATCCATCGCCCGGCTCAGGGCAGCGATCACATCCGAAGCCTTATCCGACACAGGAAAAACCCGGTTCCCCCGCTCTATTTTCAGGGGACAGCCATACCGCTCTAAAAAATCCATCATGTCCTGATTCGAAAACTGATAAAAGCTGCTGTAGAGAAACTTTGGATTCGTCACCACTCCTGCGAACAGCTCCTCCATATCACAGGCATTGGTAACATTGCACCGGCCCTTCCCAGTAATATACACCTTTTTTCCCAGCTTTTCATTCCGCTCGTAGACAGTCACTTTATGTCCTGCCAGTCCGGCGGAGACTGCAGCCATCATCCCGGCCGCGCCCCCGCCGATGACGATCACCCGGCTCATACGGATTTATGCTTCCGGGCCTTATTTACTTCCTTAATCTTCGCCTCCAGCGCCTCCACAACCGTCCGCACTACCTTCACCCGGGCATAATACTTATCATTCCCCTCAACCACGATCCAAGGAGCATAGGTGGTGGAGGTGCGCACCAGCATCTCATTCACCGCCTCCTCATAGAGATCCCATTTCTCCCGGTTCCTCCAGTCCTCATCGGTGATCTTCCACTGCTTTGCCGGATTCTCCATCCGCTCCTTAAACCGGCGCTCCTGCTCATCCTTGTCTATGTGGAGCCAGAACTTTAAGACAACCGCTCCGGCATTGGCCATGTGGGCCTCCATCTCATTAATCTCCTGGTAGGCCCGCTTCCACTCTGCTTCCGTACAAAAGCCCTCAATCCGCTCCACCATCACCCGTCCATACCAGGTCCGGTCAAAAATGGCGATATGGCCAGCCTTTGGCACATTATTCCAGAACCGCCACAGGTAGTGGTGAACCTTCTCGATATCATTCGGAGAGGCGGTGGGATTCACCTGGTATCCCCTGGGATCTAAGCGGCTTGTCAAACGGCGGATGGCGCCTCCCTTGCCTCCTGCATCCCATCCCTCAAAGCCGATAACCACCGGAATCCGCAGGCGGTAGATCTCACTGTGGAGAATCTCCAGACGCTTCTGCAGCTCATCCAACTCCTTTTTATACTTGGCCTGGGTCAGATGCTTCGACAAATCCACACCTGAGAGAACGCCGTTTTTATATTTATCTGAGGGCACATTCTTTTTCTTCTTAGACTTGGCCTCCGCCTTCTCCTCCGTCCGCTTCTCCAGCTCATAGGCCAGACGGCTGGTAACCGTGGACATAATCTTCATGGCCGCATAATTCTTATCCGTGGCCTCGATAATGGTCCAGGGGGCAAACTCTGTATCTGTCTGCTCCAGCATTTCCTCATTAATCCTCAGGAACCGGTCATACTCCTTATTCCGCAGCCAGTCCGAATCGCTGACCCTCCAGGCCGTCTCCTTGGAGGATGCCAGCTTCTTAAACCGCTTCTTCTGCTCCTCCTTAGAAATGTACAGGAATAATTTAATAATCACAGTCCCGTCATCTGACAGCTGCTTCTCAAAGGAAGTAATATCCTGAAACGCGCTGGGAAGCTCATGCTCCTCGGTCAGCCCGTCAAAGCGATCCACCTGTACCCTGCGGTACCAGCTCCGGTCAAAAATAGCGATCCGTCCCCTGGCCGGCGTCTTCGTCCAATAGCTCCACAAAAACGGACGGTAGCGCTCCTCCTCCGTGGGGCGGTTGCTGGCATAAACAGAAAACCCTCTGGGATCCATCACCTGAATCAGGCGGTTAATCTGGACTCCCTTCCCAGCCGCGCCCATCCCGTCAAACAGGATCATCACCGGAATCCCCGCCTCCTTACACTTCCGCTGCAGAACTCCCAGCTTCTCTTCCATCTCCTCCATGGCCTGCTTATACACCGGCTTTTCCACCTTCACAGATAAGTCAATTTTTTCCAGCATACTCTTCTTCTCCTTTTTCATTTTGTCCATATTTTATAGTTTTACCACGAATCTACTGCTTTCTTCATCATAACATAAAAATACAGAAAATGGTAGATGGTTCTTTCCTTAAAATTTTGCCTTTAGAATGTGCGCCTTATGTGTCAGATGCAGACGGGGCACAGTATATCAGGGAGTTTTAAGTACCTGCAAATTACAAAATGATTGAAATTTGTCGATTTGTGTGGTAGCATTTTTATGGATGCTATCATAACGGTAAGCGGTTGGCCCTCTCCGGAGGGACTGGACCCTCCGATTACATAGAAATCTGCCATGTGCGGAAATCTCGGAAAGGAGGGCAAACTTATGAGTGATTTTGAACTGCTCTCCATTGTGCTGATGATTCTTGCGATTGTTGTCACATTGGTAATTGCACTGATAAACGCAAAAAAGTAACCGCCCCCGACCAAGGATGCGGTTACTTTATGTAAAAAACATCTAATCGGGCCAACCGTCTATCGGTAGCTCCTAAAGGGTGTCTGTTACCAGCAGATGCCCTTTTCTACATTAAATAGTATCCCAATCTGATAGAAAAGTCAATGAATTTTCTACTGGAATTATTTAACATTATATATTATTCGTTCAATTTGCCTGGCAAGATAAAACCCATCCGCGACTCACTTAAATAGCAATTTACTTTTCTGCCCGCCCCCCAAAATTTATTCGATAAAAAACTTGTTAAAACCACGCCTGTCCATGTATAATACTACAGAGAGCATGCTCGCAGAAGGAAAGGAGGCTGGCATCTATGAATCATTCTCAAGCTCCCTATGACGACGTCTCCAGCTACCGCGAAAGAATCGCCCAGCTGGAGGCGGAAATTAATTCACTTAAGGAACAATTAGAACAAAAAAATAAAACGGTGGAGACCTTTCTGTCCATGTCCGGGGAACAGCGAGAGATCCTGCTGACCCTTAATAAACTGTTCCTGGATACCTACTATGTGGATTTTTTCACTGATGCCTGCCATTTTGTTGCCGCTAACTGTAAGGAAAAGTTCACCGACCAGCTGGATGGCTGCTATGATCAGATTCTGGAGGATTATGTGGCATCCTGTGTATTTGAGGAGGATCGGGAGATGGTAGCTAAGCTGGCCTCCCGGGAATATGCCAGGACACAGCTTACCCCGGAAAATCCCTCCTATGCCTTTACCTACCGCCGGCTTTTAGGGGAAACCTACCGATGGTACAGGATGCATCTGATTCTGGCGTCCTCCCACCCCGACGGCAGCATCGGAAATGTAATCGCCGCCTTTATGGATGTGAATGATGAGCGCACCGCCTTAAAGGATGCTTACGATGCCGCGCTAAAGGCCAGCCAGGCGAAAAGTGAATTTCTTTCTGCCATGAGCCATGACATCCGCACGCCCATGAATGGAATCATCGGCATGACCGCCATCGCCACCGCCCATCTGGACGAGCCGGTGAAGGTAGCAGATTGCCTGCGGAAAATCGAGCTGGCCTCCTACCATATGCGGGATATGGTGAATCATGTGCTGGATATGAGCAAGCTGGAATCCGGTAAGATTATCCTTACAGAAGCCCAGCTGGATCTCCAGGAGCTTTTGCAGTCTGTTATGAATTTTATGCAGCCGGAGGCCCAAAAGAGGAATCACACCCTCTCCTTTTGTGCCCATGATATCCGTCACTATCACCTGATTGGCGACGCAGTGCGCATTAACCAGATTTTAGTCAATGTTATGGAAAATGCCATTAAATTCACCGATCCCGGGGGAAGGATCCAGCTGGAGGTTTCCGAATTTTCCACTGCAAATCCAGATTATGCTAATCTCCGCTTTATTGTCAGGGATAATGGCATCGGCATGAGCAAGGAATTTCAGGCCCGCTTGTTTGAGACCTTTACTCAGGAGAGCGACTGGGCCCGCACCGAGGCCAATGGCTCCGGCTTAGGGCTTGCCATCACCCACAGCCTGATTATGCTGATGGGCGGGACCATAGAGGTGCAGAGCAAGCTGGGAGAGGGCTCTGTCTTTTTAATCCATCTTCCTCTGCGGATCGCCCGGCATCAGGGAAAGAATCTCACAGGTCAGGAACAGGCGGATGTGGTTGTCACCAATCGGCCGGATAATACCCCCTTCCAGGGGCGGCGTTTTCTCTTAGTGGATGATAATGATTTGAACCTGGAAATTATGCGGGAATTATTAGAAGAACAGGATGCATCTGTGGATGACGCGGCGAATGGCCAGATTGCCGTGGACACCTTTCTCGCCCACGAGCCGGGATATTATGATGCGATTTTAATGGATATCCGGATGCCGGTGATGAATGGCCACGAGGCCGCGCATGCCATCCGCACCTCCGGACACGCCGACGCCCCCTATATTCCCATTATCGCAGTCAGCGCTGACGCCTTCTCCGAGGATATGCACAAGTCCCTCTGCGCTGGGATGAATGCCCATCTGGCTAAGCCCGTTGACTTCGACGCCCTGAAGCAGGAGCTGGGAAGATTATTTGCGAATCAGCATCTGAAGGCTCCGGCTTCCAAAGAGTAGAATCGCTTAATGTGCTATCATTAACTGTGAACTCATAAACATGAACTAGTGTCTTGGCTGGATTATATTCAGTCAAGACACTAACAGCAGTATCGGATCAAAAAGCCAGGCCGGCTCCGGATAAGCGGACAGCCGTCCTGGCTTTTTATTACTATTTTGAGGAATTCTTCGTGGCTGCAACCAGCAGCAGCACGATAAAGATACCTTGTATCAGCCGCTGGCCGCCGATGCTGATTTGGGCTGCATTCAGGAAGGTGGACATGAGCGTCATCATGAATGCGCCGATGCACACAGCAATAATATTAGATTTACCGCCAGCTGCATTAGTTCCGCCTACGAAGCAGGCAGCGATGGAGGGAAGGAAGTAGGTGGTTCCCAAATCCTGGTTTGCCCCGCCGCAGTATGCTGCGTTCAGCGCTCCGGCAAGGCCGCAGAGAGCGCCATTGATGATAAATGCTGTGATGACCGTTTTATTTACGTTAATGCCAGCCAGCCTGGCGGCCTCCCGCTTCTGCCCCACTGCGTGGAGATTCATGCCATATTTTGATTTGTATAAAACCAGATATAAAACAATGGCGATCACGATGGTAATGGCTGTCATGGAATTAATGCCAAAAACATTCGCATTGGTAAACTTCACAAATGCATCATTGGGTGAATTGGCAAATTTGTTGGACACCAGCAGGATCACTGTGTAATACAGATAACCAGTTGCCATGGTTGTGATCATGGCGTGGATATTCAGGTACACATTGATGCAGGCATTGATCAGTCCGCAGGTCATTCCCACTACGATGGCCATAACCAGTCCCAGAGGGATGTTATATTGCATCAGCTCACAGGATATGTAAGCGGTCAATGTGAGAATGTACTTTTGGGAAATATCGATGGCTCCTTTTCCGCTGGTTACTACGATCATCTGGGCAATGCCCAAAAGCATTGCAAACACGCAAAGCTTCAGGCCGGATGTGATAACGCGCACATTGACCGCGCCGGACACAGCACAGATCAGGATGTAAAGGATCACGCAGCCCATCACAGGCCAGACAACCGGGCTTTCTAATACTTTTTTCACCTTATTATTCACAACGACCACGCTCCTTTCTGTGAATCAGGAACTTCAGGGCAAGGACGCCTATCAGGATCAGGCCGATGATCGCCGTCTGATAGTTCGAATTCATCTTCATGGCTGTCAGCAGGGAATTGATAAGATTCATAACGATAGCAGCCATAACCACACCTACTGGCACAGGAACGCCGCCTGCCATATCACAGCCCCCAAGGATCACCGTGGCGATGGACATCATGTTATAATTCACGGAGCTGTTGGCATCCGCGCCATTACATGTATTGGTGTAAGCCAAACCGGCAAGCACCACAAAGAAGCCTGCGATTCCGTATGCGACAATCTTTGCCACCAGGTGGCTCCAGCCGGAACGCTCCAGGGCCTGGACATTATTTCCGGCTCCCCTCAGAATAATGCCGTATCTGCAGCGGAACAAGAGATACCAGCATGCCACTCCGGCCACCCCGGCGATCACGATGGGCAGCGGGATTACCGGCAGCTTAATGCGCAGGAAATCTGACAGCCACTGGGGGCATGCGCCGCCCGGGGTGGGGCAGATGAGAAGAGCCAGGCCATACCACACGAACTGAGCTCCCATGGTAACTACGATAGCCGGGATCTGGCGGATCTTAATCAGCGCAGCCAGTACCATGTACAGTCCGATAAACACCACAAGCCCCAAAAGCCCCAGAAGCGGGCTTCCTGTCAGCCAGATTCCCACAATCACGTTCACAAGGCCGATGGAATAACCATTTCCCATATCCACGTCGCCGCACATGACGATAAACATCTGGCCCAATGCCGCAAAGATCAAAGGCAGGGCGGAGCTGATCTTCATCCGCAGGCCGGTATAGGACATAAGGTTGGGGTTAATGATCACATTTGCCGCGAAAATAACAATCAGCGTAATGAGAGGCAGCATCCAGGGGGCTGTCATATACTGGGAGAACCCGGTTTTCTTTTTCTCCGTGATCTCCTTTTTCTCCGTCTCGATAAACGCGGCCTTTACAAGATTTGGAACGTCGATCTCGTCGCCCTTTAGCTCCTTGGTGATGCAGCCATCCCGCATCACATACACCCGATCGCAGATTTCCATTTCCAAATCTTCTGTGGAGTACAGAATAATGGACTTTCCCATCTCCCGGGTTTCATCCAGCAGCTTATAGATATCCTGCTTTGTCCCGATATCCACACCGGCAGTGGGGTCATTTAAGATAATGATATCTGCCTCTGAGGCAATCCCTCGTGCGATCAGCGCCTTCTGCTGGTTTCCTCCGGAGAGAGACATAATATTACTGTCAATCCCCTCTGCCCGGAACTTTAATTTGTCATACCAGCTCTGGGCGGACTGGTCCGCCTTTTTGCCGTCGATCAAAAGCTTTCCCTTTACCCGGTCCAGGTTTGCTATCAAAATATTATTCCGGATATTCCAGAACTGGAACACCCCTTCTGTGGCCCGGTCGCCGGAAACATAGGAAAGCTGGCCATTCAGCTCTATGCCCTTAACCTTCTTTTTCCTGGCTGAGAAAATCTGCTGCAGCAATTCCTGCTGTCCGGAGCCAGCCAGTCCGGAGATTCCGATGATCTCACCCTTTTTCAGGTGGAGGTTAATATCATTTAATCCTCTGGCATTCAGGTTTGTGATTCTCAGCATATCTGGCTGGTTGGAAAAGTCCAGATTGATCCGCTCTTTTTTCTCCGAAGCTCCTCCCATATGAGCGATCAGCTCATCCTGGGTAATCTCATCTGAATAGAATTCGCCCTTATTCTGGCCATTGGTCAGAAGCACGATACGGTCCGATACAACCCGGATCTCGTCCAGCTTATGGGAAATGTAAATCACCGCAACGCCCTTGGCGCTTAAATCCGCAACGATTTTATGGAGCTGCTGGGCCTTATCCGAGGACAGGGCACTGGTGGGCTCATCCAGAATCAGAATCTTCAGGTTATCCGCCATCAGCGTTTTGCAAATTTCCACAACCTGCCGGTCGGTCAGGCTTAAGGTTTCCAGAGGCTTCATAATATCGATATTGCTTCCCGGGAAATAGGTATCAATAAGCTTTCTCACCTCTGCCTTGGTCTCATTTCTCCAGTTTTTACTGGGGGCCATGCTGTGGCTTACATTTAACATGGCAAAGTTTTCAAAAATACTTAGATTCGTACAAAGGGACAAATCCTGGTATGCGCAGTTTACGCCAATCTGCTTGGCCACGCGGGCATTATAGCTTTCCTCCGGCGAGCCATTGTAGATGATCTCACCATTTGTCCTGGGAAGGACGCCGGTCAGAATCTTCATCAGCGTGGACTTACCAGCACCGTTAGGTCCCACAAGGCCGATCACCTCGCCCTCATAAATATCCAGATTTACCCCCTGGAGCGCCTTGGTAATGCCGAAAAAACGATCGATGTTTTTCAGGCTCAGGTAGGGCTTCTGGTTTTCCTTATGTTTCAAGCGGATCACTTCCTTTCTAAACTTTTATTTATCCAGCACTGCAATCAGGCGCATGGTTGAGCCGGATCCGCCTTTGAAACGGCAGGGAAGACCGATGACGCCGAAAAAAGCGGGAAGCACATCCAGCTTATCTACATTTTCGATGATATTCACACCATTTCCCAGCAGTACCTTATGGGCCGGGTTGGGCGTATTTGCGGCATCCAGGGCCGAGGCATCCGTTCCCACTGCACTGACCCCCTTTTCCAGGAGATATTCTGCTGTCTCCTTTGAGATCCCTGGCCAGTTTTCCATAAATGGCTTGCCCTCTTCCCCGGTTTTCCACTTTTCATCCCATCCAAAGCGGAAGAAGACCAGATCCCCCTTCTGAAGGGGCCCATGCTCTGTTTCAAATCTCTTCACATCCTCCACCGAGGTTACGCCTCCGGGAGCCGTGCCCATGACGTCGATCTTAACCCCGCGCCCAATAAGCCTCTCAATGGGAATTTCGTCCACATTTTCCCCGCCCTCGATGAAGTGGGAAAGCGCGTCGATATGGGTTCCCGTATGTTCACAGAAGGTAAGATTTCTCCAGTAGGAGCCGTCCTCAACATATTTCATTCCAGGGTGGAAGGTTAAGCCGGCCTGTGTTGGCCAGTGGGGAATCCCCTCCTCCAGAGGATGGGTCATGTCTACAAATTTAGACGTGGCAACAAAATCTAAGAATTTATCAAGTGTATTCATAAGATTCCTCATTTCTAAAAGGGGGATGCGGCAGAATCACGCCCCATCCCCTCGCTGCATTGCTTAACTATGTAGTTTTATTTATCCTTACTGAGCCTCAATCTGGGTCCGGATATCATCCCAGGACATCTCGGTAAAGGCTACATCATCGTCTCCAAGTCCGGTATAATCAGGAAGCGCATCTGCGTCAACCATGCCAAAGGGAACGGACATGTCATTTGCTACGGTATCGCCGTTGCAGATATCAACTGCTACATAAAGAGACATAGCGCCGATCCAGGGATTGCTTGCGGCTGACAGCGTCTTATATCCCTCGGGAGCCTCCTCTGCCCACCAGTTTAAGAAGCTTCCACGGTTATCGCCTGCGATTACAGGAAGATCTGCCTCAGAGTAGCCTGCAGAAAGGAATGCCTGAACAGCTGCATAGGCATCACCGCCCTGGGTAACCAGGCCCTTAACATCTGCTAAGGTAGGAAGCACGCTGTTTAACTCGGTCTGAGCCTTAGAAGCGGTCCAGTCGGTATAAATCTCAGAAACAATCTTCACATCCGGATACTTCTCAAGAGCCTTTAAAACACCCTGATGGAACTGATCGTCTGTGGTGGTTCCGGCAGTACCCCGAAGCTCAATCAAGTTTCCAGAGCCGCCCATCTGCTCGCACACATACTCGGTCAGAGCCTGGGTCATAGCCTCATTCTCAAAGAACATCTGATAGAGGATCTCATGATCGCAGTCTACTGGTCCGTCATTTACCGTGATAACCGGGATACCTGCGTCGCAGGCTTCCATAATGGCGTTGTTTAAGGAGCTGGTGGAAGCCGGGTCTACGATGATGATATCATAGCCCTGGGTGATAAAGTCTTCAATCTGGGCGATCTGCGTTGCCGTATCCTGATTTGCCTCAGCAACGGTATATTCGCTGATATAGCCGTCCGCGATAAGCTGATCCGCAACAATCTGCATCTGCTTCTCTTCAGTCTGACGGTAGCTGTTTCCATTATAGCTGTTAGTAAATCCAACCCGGATTCCCTTTGCCTCTGCCTTGCCCTCTTCCTTTGCTGCCTCCGCAGTGGTTTCCTCCGGAGCCTCCTCCTTCTTTTCCTCTGCGGTTGTCTCAGGCGCTGCGGTGGTTGCTGCGGCTGTAGTTGCTGCGGCTTCATTAGATCCGCCACCGCATCCAACAAGGCTTACTGCCATAATTCCAGCGGCTGCCAGTGCTGTTACTTTTCTTAATTTCATAAACATTCCTCCTAAAATAAAATTTTTATTCAGCCCTCCGCTTCTTCGCAGAAGGTCTTCCCACTCTGCTCTTCACAGAGAAAGAATTCTTCCTTATGTATCCACATGCAAGCATGTCATACATGACTTTTTGACCCTGGTGCCCACGGATTGCTCCGCACTGCGTGCTCACGCAATCCTAAAACATCGTCATATATTTGAGAAATCGAAAATGACTTTTAGCATATCGCCCGGATTGTTGGAGAAGTCCTCGAATGCCCTGGCCGCCTCATCAAAGGGATATACATTGGTAATAATCTTCTCCAGCGGAGCCTTCCCTGCATTGACCAGGTCGATTAGCTCCAGGAAATCCTTTTTCAAGGCATTTCTGGAACCGTATACATTCAGCTCCTTCTTTTGAATCATGGTAAAATTAAAATCCAGATTCTTCTTTCCAACACCAATCAGCACCACCCGGCCCCCGAAGCAGCACGCGTCGATGCAGTTCTGGAAGGTGGAGGGCAGTCCCACCGCCTCAATGGTTACATCAAACCCGCTTCCTCCGGTCAGATCATTCACAGATTTTATAAAGTTTTCCGGGGAATCATTTAAAATCGTTCCATCTACCCCGAATTTCTCTGCTACCTCCAGCTTTCCACTTAATACATCGGCTATATAAACGGTTGCGCCCTTTGCCTTAGCCGCCACAGCGGCCAGCACGCCGATGGTTCCGGCGCCTACCACCAGCACCCGGTCCCCTGCCTTTACATTCCCCCTGCATACGCCGTGGTAGCTGATACAGAAAGGCTCGATGGCAGCCAGTGTTTTCGGATCCATACCCTTGCCGTCATATACCCGCTCAATGGGCATGGTTATGTACTCCCGGAAGGCCCCGTCCATCTGGCAGCCCATAGTCTGATTATCCATACAGGCATTTACCGTCCCCTTCTCACAAGAATAGCAGTGCCCGCAGTTGAAATAGGGATTACAGGTTACTATCATTCCCGGCTTAATCCCCCAGGCATTATCCTCGTCTGCCTCCATTACCTGGGCGGAGAACTCATGGCCTGGAATCCTGGGATAATCAAAGTATGCAAAGGTTCCCCGGTAAGAGCCAAGGTCACTTCCGCATATCCCACCGAACAAGAGCTTTAACAGCACCTCACCCTTTTTCCTTACCGGCAGCTGGACATCACGGATTGTCACCTTGCCAGGTTCATCAATAAACATAGCTTTCATGTGGGTTCCTCCCTATTGTACCTCATGTTGTATACATCAGATTATATGCATATTTTACCCGAATGTCAATATGGACAAGCAAATTTGTGATATATTTGTTTAAAATGCTGTGATTTTATCTATTTTTTTAGTTACTATTGACAAGGTACATTTTCTTGTACCGGACTTTTTTTGAAGAAAAGGAATTGAATTTCCTTTTTGTTTATGTTAATATTTTATCATGTATATTTCAGAACAGAAGAATCCAAGAAAAAGGAATGAATCGTCATGTCGAAGATAAATTTAAAAACCCTGGCCTACACTACGATCCGCCAGAAAATCGTTACCTGTGAGTACGCCCCCGGCTCCTTTTTAAATGAAGAGCTTCTCACCGGGGAATTAAAGCTGAGCCGCACTCCTATACGGGATGCTCTAAGCCGCCTGGAGCAGGAAGGGCTCATTGAAATTAAGCCAAAAAAGGGCATCATGGTGATGCCCCTCTCCATCAATACCATCAATATGATATTTGAGGTGCGGATGCTTTATGAGCCCTATATCCTTCTGAACTATGGGCCCTTGATCTCCTCCGCGAAATTAAAGGAGTTTTATCAAATCTTCCAGCACAAAAACGCCAAAAACGAATGTCTTCAGGATAATGACTATTTTTATGACCTGGATTCTGCCTTTCATTCCCTGATTATTACCGCCTGCCCCAATATCTACCTTCAGCAAAATTACAACAAAATCCAGACACAGGACATACGCTTTCGCTATATGACGGGAAATGTCAATAACTGCCGTTTAGACGACACCTTTAAAGAGCATATTGACATCATCTGTTCCTGTCTTCAGAATGACTGGAAAAAGGCCGCTGAAAAAATGACCTTTCACCTAGAGCAGTCCAAGCAGGCTTCCTTCTCCCTGATTTTTAATGGGATCGATCAGCAGAATCTCTACTTATAAAAATAAAAAAGTGCCCATTCCCCGGAGGGTTTTTGTTCTATAGGGTGCACTTTCCTATAGAACAAAGAAAGGGGAGGCAGCATCGGATAACCAGGCCGCCTCCCCTTTCCCTATCTGTTTTCTCAAAGCTCTGTGGCAATAAAAATATCGTAAATTGCTTTAATGGCAGCTTCAAAATCCCCATTCTTCACGCCGATGATAATGTTCAGCTCACTGGAGCCCTGATCGATCATCTTCACATTAATTCTGGCATGGGCCAGGGCGGAAAAGATCCGGCCCGCTGTGCCTCTGGAGGCCTTCATGCCTCTCCCGACCACAGCTACCAGCGCCAGATCTGATTCCATTTCCAGGAAATCTGGCTCCACTGCCCGGTGAATCCCTGCGATCACCGACTGTTCAAACTCTTCAAACTCAGACTGATGAACCAATACCGTCATGGTATCAATGCCAGAGGGCATGTGTTCAAAGGAAATCCCATAATTTTCAAACACCTCTAACACCTTTCGGCCAAATCCCACCTCTGCATTCATCATAGCCTTTTCAATGTTAATGGAGCAGAAGCCCTTCTTTCCGGCGATGCCGGTAATGGTGTACTTAGGCTTGCGCACAGTGCTCTCCACAATCAGAGTGCCCTTGTCCTCCGGACGGTTGGTATTGCGTATGTTAATGGGAATGCCCTCCTTGCGCACCGGGAAGATGGCATCCTCGTGGAGGACGCTGGCGCCCATATAAGCCAGCTCCCGCAGCTCCTTATAGGTAATGGTTTCAATCACCTCCGGATTCTTGATAATCCTGGGATCTGCCACCAGAAAGCCGGACACATCGGTCCAGTTCTCATACATATCTGCGTGGATGGCCTTGGCTACAATGGAGCCAGTCACATCAGAGCCGCCTCTGGAAAATGTCTTGATGGAGCCGTCATGCTTTGAACCGTAAAATCCAGGGATCACCGCCCGCTCCACATGCTCCAGCCGCTCCTTCAGCTCCTGGTTCGTACTCTCCGGCTCAAAGTTCCCATCTTCGTCAAAGAAAATCACCTGGGCAGCATCGATAAACTCATATCCCAAATAGGCTGCCATGATGATTCCATTTAAGTACTCTCCCCGGGAAGCTGCGTAGTCCCGCCCTGCCTTCTTTAAAAAGTTCTCTTCAATATTCGCAAATTCGTGATCCAGGCTTAAATTCACATCCAGCCCCTGGATAATCTCCTCATACCGCCCCTGGATCTTCTCTAAAATCTTCTTATAGCTTTTCCCCTCTGCCGCCGCATCATAGCACTGGTAGAGCAGGTCTGTCACCTTATCATCCTTGTCATTGCGTTTCCCTGGAGCGGAGGGCACCACATAACGTCTGGCTTTATCCGCCCGGATAATCTCCCCTGCCTTCTTAAACTGCCTGGCACTGGCCAGAGAACTTCCTCCAAACTTCACAACCTTTTTCATATTGCTATTTCTCCTCAATTCTGTCCGTCGCAAATAGACTTTTGTGCGGTTATGGCACACATCGAAAATAATACCGTAATTTCTCCAGTATGTCAAGTAAAACACGCAGATTCAATATCCATTGTTGTTGCTGTTCACGGTCAATGTCATTCGCTTTACAAAAGTGTGCGTGTTTATTCAGAGGAAATAATTTTGCTATTTACTTTAGTCTCTGCGATCGTGAAAGCCTAGTGGATCGCTAGCTGAGTGTGTGTCGCAGCCCGTTAGGATTCGCTGGCCAAGTGTGTGTCGCAACCCATTAGGATTCGTCAGCCGAGTAGGTGTCGTTACCCGTTAAGTATTCCAAGTTTTCGGGGTATGGGTGCAGGCGCATATTCGCCAGGAAGCTACGCGCCCCAGCAGCCGTGTCCCAACGTCACCGCGCTCTCGCTCCGCCGAAA
>CATOJE010000066.1 GCA_951800145.1 uncultured Lachnospiraceae bacterium
CTCGAACCCTTGACCTCCCGCTAGTCAGGCGAGCGCTCATCCCAGCTGAGCTATGCTTCCATGGTATTTATTATAGCATGTTGGATTTAAATTGCAATCAGTTTTAGTTAGCAGGTGAGCAGCGGAATAACGGGGAAGGGAGAGGATGCCAATGGATAAAACTATATTGGTCCAGTACTGCGACATGAAGGAAGAGATTAAGGATTTACGGAAAAGGATCCAGAAATTGGACAGGTTCCTGGAGTATCCCCCCATAGTGTCTGACATCGTGCGGGGAACCAGAAGGGATGGTACAATCGGTACAATCAAGATAACAGGGATTCCGGATCCGGCCTATACCCGTAAGCAGAAGATCCGGGAGAAGTACCAGCAGCTTTTGGAGAGGAAGGAGGCGGAGCTCCTGGAGCTGACCTGCCAGGTGGAGGAGTACATACAGAGCATACCAAAGTCAGAGCTGCGGATTATGTTTCGGTTATATTATATTGACGGCCTGACCTGGGTGCAGGTGGCGCACAGAATGAATGGTATGTTCCCAAAGCGGCGGATTAAGTATACTGAGGATAACTGTTGGAGAAGAAATCAAAGATTTTTTGAAAATGTCGGGTCATGTCGGGAAGAAATGTGATATAGTGTAAACTGGAAGCAGTGCAGAAAGCTCCCCGCCTGGTTTCGGACTCTCCATCCGGGCATTCCAGGTGTAAGAAGGCATCCTTGAAAGAGGGTGTCTTTTTTTACGAATATTGACATAATAGAACATATGTTCTATTATGTCAATATATGTGGGTATGTATCAACGTAAAGTAATGTAAATTGTGACATGTCATTTTTAATGAAATTTTATTTTCAATTTTGGCAATTATGATACATTATCATGTGGTATAATGTAGAAAAATGTCGAATTGGAGAGTAAAATATGGCTAGCAATTTTAATTTTGATGCACAAAGGGAGCAGTCCGCAGTAAAGACTGAAATTGTAACAAAGTATTTTTCAGCATGGGTTAAAGTTTTGAAAAATAAAAATAATAAGTTAGGTTATATTGATCTTTTTTCAGGGCCGGGGGTATATAAAGATGGAGCAAAGTCCACACCTATAATTATTTTAGAGAATATTTTGTCGGATAATTATATGAGAGATCATATAGTTACTTGGTTTAATGAAAAGGACAGAGATTTATATAATGAATTGGTAGAAAATATAAAAAATATAAGAGATATTGAAAAATTAAAATATAAACCAATTATTAAAAATGATGCCGTTGATTATGATACTCCTAAGTGGTTTGCGAAAAGGGAGTTAATTCCGTGTTTTTCTTTTATCGATCCTGCGGGTTATATGGGACTTTCGCTAAATTTGCTAAAGGCATTGGGAAAAGACTATGGTTCAGATATTATTTTCTTTTTTAACTTTAACGATATAAATCGTGGAATAACAAATGATAAAGTCACAAGTCATATGGAACAAGTATTTGGCAAATCATCATACAGTGCATTATTAAAGAAAATTAAAAGAAGTCCTGGTGATAGAGAGACTATTATTATTAATGAAATGGCAGTAGCATTAAAAAGGGAAGGAATGAAATTTGTCTTGCCTTTTCGGTTTAAATTGGAAGGGAAAAATAGAACTAGCCACTATTTAATTTTTGCATCGAAGAAATTTTTGGGATATAAAATTATGAAAGAAATAATGCACAAAGCAGGAGAAAAAGATTATGAAGGTGTAGGAAAATTTGAATTTATACCATCTTGTGACAAAGAGAAGGGGATACAATTATCGATTATTGATTTATTTAACAGTTCGTTAGACGAATTAAAAGAACATTTATTAAATATGTATAGAGGAAAATCGGGGACGTTAGAAAGACTTTATGAGGTAGATGCAGGAGATAATCGATTTTTGATTAGACATTATAAGAAAATAATTTTAGAACTGGAGGAAGAAGAGAGAGTATTATGTATTCCGCCAAGAAATGAAAGAAGACCATATAAAGGAAAACCATCCTTAAATGAGAAAACGGTTAAAATAAAGTTTTTATAATTAATTTTGATACAATAAAAAAGAGGAAATATTATGGAAACAATAGTGAGGAAAAGCTTACTATATAAAACAAAAGTAGAGTATGGGGATTATACAGTAAACCATATTCAAGGGTGCTCACATGGCTGTAGATATCCTTGCTATGCGATGATGCTTTCAAAAAGATTTGGAAGGAGCAAAGACTATACTGAATGGTGTCAACCGAAGCTAGTATCTAATGCCTTGGAATTGTTAGATAAAGAGATTCCTAAGTATAAAAAAGATATAAAATCTGTTCAATTATGTTTTATGACAGATCCGTTTATGTATGGATACCCAGAAACCTCAGAATTAAGTTTAAAAATAATTAAGAAGTTTAATGATAATGATATAAAATGTACAGCCTTAACTAAGGGCATATTTCCTGCAGATTTGATAAAAACATCAAAGATCAATGAATACGGGATAACGCTCATTTCATTAGATGAGAATTTTAGAGAATATTATGAGCCGGGATCGGCGCCATATCAGTCTCGAATAAATAGTCTGAAAAAACTTCATGATTACGGATTTAAAACTTGGGTAAGTATAGAACCATATCCGACACCTAATATTATTGAGCAAGATATAAATAAAATATTACATGTAATTTCTTTTACAGATAAAATAATATTTGGGCGATTAAACTATAGCAAAGATGTTTCTAAATATGAGAATTATAAAATATATTACAATAAATTAGCAGATGAAGTTACTGATTTTTGTAAAGCAAATAATATTAATTTTCACATAAAAAAAGGGACAATAGCATGATATTAAAAAGAATGTAAGTATTGTTTTCCCCAAAACCAACCAACAGGAGGTGATCTAGCATGGCCAGAGCGCCAGACCCAAGGATAGAAAAAGCAAAGGCCATGTACTTTGAAGGCAGGAAACTCGTTGAGATTGCAAAGACGTTAGATTTGCCAGAGGGGACGGTCCGCCGCTGGAAGTCCACCCACAAATGGGAAAGCGAACGTTCGGATAAAAAAAGCGAACGCTCGGTTAAGAAAAAGCGCGGTGCCCAGCCGGGGAACAAGAACAGCTCCGGCGGCCCGCCAGGAAATAAGAAAGCAGAAAAATATGGATTCTTCTCCAAGTATCTCCCGGACGAAACCCGGGAGATTTTTTCTGCCATTGAGCAGGCGGCCCCGCTGGATATTTTATGGCATCAGATCCAAATTGCTTATGCTGCCATCATTCGGGCGCAGCGAATCGCCTATGTGAAAGACCAGCAGGATAAAACCATTGAGAGGATTGGGCATAAAGATGGCGAAACCGTGACAGAGGAGCGCTGGGAAGTGCAGCAGGCCTGGGATAAGCAGAATGAGTTTATGAAAGCCCAGGCCCGGGCCCAGGGAGAGCTCAGGGCAATGATCAAGCAATACGATGAAATGCTCCATAAAGACTGGGAGGCTGCCAGTGAAGAACAGAAGGCACGGCTTGAGCAGATCCGGGCTCAGATAGCAGCGACCAAGGCTCAGACAGGGCAGCTGGATGAGGAAGAGGAGCAGGATGACGGCTTCATCGATGCGCTAAAACCGGGTAACGACTGGGAAGGATGGAAGCAGGCGGATGAAGAGGAAACGACCGATATTTAAGTTCAAGCCCTTTTCCCGCAAGCAGCGTCAGGTAATGAACTGGTGGATGGAGGGCAGCCCGGTAAGGGATTATGATGGTGTCATTGCAGATGGCGCTATCCGTTCCGGAAAGACTGTGGCTATGTCACTGGCCTATGTTTTTTGGGCCATGGAGTCTTTTGATGGTCAGAACTTCATTATGGCCGGAAAAACCATTAGCTCCTTCCAGCGGAACGTACTCACAAATTTAAAAACGATGCTGCGGAGCCGGGGGTATCATGCTATCCATCATCTGTCCGGAGAGACCCCAAACATGCTGGAGGTATCAAGACAGGGCCGGACAAACTATTTTTACATCTTTGGTGGCAAGGATGAGGGGTCCCAGGAGCTGGTGCAGGGCATCACGGCGGCGGGGGCCTTTTTTGATGAGGTAGCCCTGATGCCGGAAAGCTTTGTCAATCAGGCAACCGGCCGGTGCTCTGTGGCAGGCAGTAAATTCTGGTTTAACTGCAATCCTGCGGGCCCCGCACATTGGTTTAAAACCAACTGGATTGATAAAAAGAAGGAAAAAAGGCTGGTTTATCTGCACTTCACCATGGAGGATAATCTCAGTCTGGATGAGGCGATTAAAGCCAGGTACCGCGGGATGTATGCCGGCGTGTTCTTCCTGCGCTACATAAAGGGATTGTGGGCAGTGGCTGAGGGCCTTATCTATACCATGTGTACGAAGGCAAACTACTACACCGAGGAAGAGCGGCCCATTGCATTAAAATCCATCGCTCAAAAATATATCGCGGTGGACTATGGCACAACCAACCCTTGCGTATTCCTGGAAATCTGGGACGATGGTGAAGTGATATGGGTTGACCGGGAATACCGCTGGGACAGCCGGTCAGAGGAAGCCAGAAGGAGCGGGAATCCACAGAAGACAGATGCCCAGTACGCGGATGACTTAGCAAAGTTTATGGGGGCATCTCCGGAAGACCAGTGTACCATTATTGTTGACCCTTCTGCGGCGTCCTTCATTACAGAGCTGAGAGCCAGGGGATTTTATGTAAAGCCAGCAGATAATGAGGTTCTTGACGGGATCCGCGCCGTCGCTACGCTTCTGGCCCAGGGGGAGCTGATGATTAACCGTGCTTGTACCGGACTTAAGGCGGAGATGCAGTCCTATGCCTGGGATGAGAAAGCCGCGGAGCGAGGTGAGGAAAAGCCTGTGAAGCAGATGGATCACGGTGCAGACGCCCTCCGGTATTATGTAAAGACGGTATTGCCAAGTTGGAGGATAGGAATAGCATGAAATATTTTGTATGTTTTGGATATGAAGATAAAGGAAAGATCGAGTTAGGCAATACTGTCATCGAGGTGGATGATGAATATAAAGATATTCAAGAGATGGAACGCAAACTGGAAAAGATGACTGGTTATCATTCGATTATATTAGATTATAAGCCGCTAGATGGCACAGCGTTTCGGTATACAAGGTGTGGAGATGCTGAGATTATGGAAGTGCCAGGAGGTGGCCTAACATTCAAGCCTCATATTAGCATCGGTATAGGTAGTAGTGAAGGGATCGAAAAGACAGCAAAAGAGATAGCAGGGGCAATCAAAAAGCTCCTTATCAGCCAGATGCAGGAGTAGCTTATGAGCAGAAAACGAAACACCCGCCGTACCAGGGCGGATACAACACAATCGAAGCAGGCGCCCATCGCGACGATGGACGCTTTTGCAAATCCGGCAGCGCGGATCGGCTATGGAACCATGGACCTTTTGCAGGCCACAGAGTACCCTATGACCCGGCTGACCCAGAACTACCAGCTGCTGACCAGCCTTTACCGGGATAACTGGATTGTGCAGAACATCATCGCCACGATCCCTAATGATATGATCCGGAAATGGTATGAAATCAAGTCCGGTATCGCCCCGGAGCAGCTGGGTCAGATGGTCAGGCTGGAGCGCCAGACTCAGGTCCGGCACAAGCTCCTTCTGGGAATGTACTGGGGACGACTTTACGGCGGCGCCGCGGGAGTTATCCTGATTAAAGGGCAGAATGATTTAAGCCAGCCCCTAGAGATGGATGCCGTTATGCCCGGCAGCTTCTTAGGGCTTCAGATTCTGGATCGGTGGAATGGCATTTACCCAGAGGCGGAGCTGGTTACGGATCCCGAGGATCTGGATTACGGCCTGCCAGCATACTACACGATCCGGGATGATGAAACCGGCCGACTGGTGGCGAGGGTACATCACAGCCGGGTCATCCGGTTTATCGGCAGGGAGCTGCCCTGGATGGAGCAGGTCACGGAGCTTTACTGGGGAGAGTCCGAGCTGGAAGCAATTTACAGCGAGGTGGTGCGGCGGGATAATGTAGCCGGCAATATCGCGGCGCTGACCTTCCGGGCCAACATCAATTACATGGAGACGGAAGGGCTTGACCAGCTTCTTGGTACAGCAAATACAGAGATGCAGCGCCGGTTTTATAACATGATGGCGGCACAGTCGGTTATGGAGAGCAACTTTGGCACCCGCATTATTAATAAAGGTGATGCCATCCATAATACCCAGTACACCTTTACCGGCCTCTCCGATGTGTATGACCGCATCATGATGGACGTGGCCGGGGCAGCCAGGACGCCGGTTACCAAACTGTTTGGGCGCTCTCCTGCGGGATTAAATGCCACTGGGGAGTCGGACATGCAGAATTATTATGATTATATTGATGGCCTCCGAGAAACAGAGCTGAGAAGCATTATCGAACGCCTGCTTCCGATTATGGCCCTGTCTGCCTGGGGAGAAGTCCCTGAAGACATGGACATTGACTTCCCGCCCATGTGGACGCCAGACGCAAAGGAGATCGCGGAAATTGCAGAGCGGAAGACCAATGCTGTTCTGGCGGTGTACCAGAATGACCTGATTGATTCGGCTACGGCGCAGCAGGAGCTGCACGCCATGTCGGATGAGACCGGGATGTACAGCAAGATTTCCGATGAGAGCATCAAGGCCGGGAAAGGTCAGACCTATACCAACAGCCGTATGATGGCGGATCCCATGGCCGGCCTGGGCTTGCCAGAGGAATTAGCCGGAGAAGATGAAGGAGGTCTGGAGGATGGCGAAACTCATCCGGCCGCCGAATAATACGGATGTCACCCGCTTTTTGATTATGCTTTTCCTTAGGACAGAACGGGAGTTAATCGCGGAGATCGAGCGGAAGCGCCCAAAAGGCCTGGTGGACTACGCAGAGGCGGCATCTCTGGAGCGGGTGCAGGGGATACTGGGGAGGATGGTGGATGAATCCTGGGAGTATGTCCCGGCTATGATTGAGACTATTTTTTACCACTCGGATAAACATGCCGCCGGATACCGGAACGCCAGGGTGCTGACTGCCACACAGACAGCCGTAGCCCAGCAGCTGAGCAATAACCTGCTGGGGGAGCTGGTAGAAGCATCCGAAACCGCGTTTAAAAGTGTACAGACACTGTATACGATTGCCCGTCTGGAGGCGGATCCTTTCCGGGAGATGGCACTTAAGCAGGTGCTGGCCCAGGAGGCATCCGGGAGAGGATGGTCCATAACCAGTGCACAGATGATCCAGGATATGAAAAATCAAGGGATTACCGCCTTTGTGGACAAAGCAGGGTGCCGCTGGAGCCTCAGGGCATACGGAAACATGGCGGTGCGGACAACTGCCAGACAGGCGGAAGTGGCAGCCATATTGACTGCGGATGATCATGACTTGTGGCAGATTGTTAAGATTGGCAGCACCTGTCCAGTATGTGCCCCGCTGGAAGGCCGGGTGTACAGTAAAAGCGGGCAGAATCCGGAGTATCCGCCGTTAACCTTGGCCTATGGGAAGATCGATAAAGCCGGGCCGGATGATCTGACAAACACCTACCTGAATATCCACCCAAACTGCCTTCATGCCTTGATTAAATATACGACAATAGGAAAGACGGATAAGCAGATCCAGAAGGACAAGGATTTTTCCAATCCGGAAAAGAATCCATTAAACCGGGACCCTCGGACAAAGAAGCAGATAAAGGCGTATCGGGAGAAAGAACGAAACCGGCAAAAACTAATTCAGGATAAAAAGCAGCACAGGGAATACCGGGCAGTGCTGGGCAAGGATGTGCCGAAAGACTTTGCAAAGTTCCAGGAGATGAAGTATAATAATCCTGAAAAGTTTGATTTTTTGAAGTTGGATTACCAGAGGAGGAATAAGCTGATCCGGCATCCAGAGCTAAGATTGCCAAATGCAGAAAAGGCCACAGCAGCAGACAAAAAATTCACGCATTATCTGTTCGGGGGAGACTTTCCGGACGGCTTGGCGAAGGGGAGGGCGTTCAGGAGCCGTTTGGGATATGACGAAAATAACTGGAAGGAGCTAAGAAAGAAAATTTTTTCGTGTGCCCCGCTATATCCAGTGGTTGATAAGGGGAGTGCCGGGCATGGGAAACGGTATGAACAACAGATAGTTCTATATGGCAAAAATGGAAAACCTGCAAATGTCCTGGTAGCATGGAGCAGTGATACTGTTCCAGGAGAAATTAAAATGGTATCGGCTTATATAACAGAGGTGAAATAATGCTAAAAGTGAAAGAATTCGATCGGGTTTTGCTAAAAGATGGAAGAGAAGGTGATATAATGGACGTGTCGTCAGACGGCATTCATCTTGTCATAGATATTGGAAGCTCATCAAAAGACTGGGAAACCCTATATGATAAAACGATTGATGACATTGAAAGAGTATTGAGCCCATAACGATAAGGAGGATGCTAAGATGGTAAAAGACGATTATTTTGTAATTACTTATCGGATATTGACATATCTGTATGAATGCTTTAAAATTCTAAAATGGCGAAGGCTAAAAATATGTTAAAATCATTTAAGGAAACAATCCCAGGACTATAGGCCAGCAGTAACGAAACTGCTGGTATTTTTATACCCATTTTTAGGGGAAGGAGAAAATCATGCTTGCCTATTATGGATACACCATAAGCCCGAACCAGATTGAAACTGGGGAGGGCTTTTTAATCTGCCGCAACGTCCCCATAGCCCGTACCGGTACCCAGGAATACCTTGGCCGGGAGATCGGGCTCACTGGACAGGATGCAGAAGCCGTGGCAACCGTTTACCGCCCTCCGGAGGAAGTCTTTGCGGATGCAGCCCTTGCCTCCTTTGAAGGCAAGCCGGCTACCAATGACCATCCTCCGGGATTAATCGGGCCGGATGATGTATCTGCTTATGAAAAAGGACATGCGGCAAATATCCGGAAAGGAACCGGGGAGTGGGCGGATTACGTTCTGGCAGACCTCCACATCCATGACCGGGAATTAATTGATGCCATCCGAAACGGAAAGCGGGAAATCTCCTGCGGATATGCCTGCGATTATGTCCGCAACGCAGATGGCACCTACAGCCAGAAAAATATCCGGGGGAATCACATAGCCGTCGTTGACCGGGGAAGGGCCGGGAAGCGGGCGGCTATTTTAGATTCAGATACAGCAAAAAAACAGGCCAAAGGGCCGGAAAGGAAAGCAATGAAAAAACAAGGATTTTTGTTTAAGCTCTTTGGGCAGGCGGTAAAGGATAAGAGCCCGGAGGAGATCGAGCAGCTGGCGATGGATGCGGCAGCTGCCCTGGATGAGGAAGCAGCCGCTCCTGCAAAAGAGGAAAAATCGAAGGTGGAAGGAATGGATCCAGGGAAGAATCCGACGGAGGACGAAGCTGCGATTGACGGGATCGTGGACAAGGTGATGGAAAAACTTGCTGCAAAAGAGGCAGAAAAAGCAAAAAAGAAGGAAGAAGTGAAGGACTCTCTTGACGCAGCCATCGAACAATTAACCGGGGAGCCGGCTGCCCAGTCTGGCAGCGGCACCGCGGATGAAGGGGCTTCCAGGGTCATCCCGGCAGAAGGGGAGAGCGGTTGTGGGATGGATAGGTCTCTAGCTGTAGGGATCCTGAAGGCCATGCGGCCCTCTGTGGCAGCGATTGGGGATGCAATGCAGCGCAAGGCCGTATCAGATGCTCTGATTAACCTGGTTACGGCAAAGGATGAGAAAAATGATATTGCCGCTATCCTTCAGGTGAGCAAAAAAAATGCCCAGATGGCAGCGGATAAAAAGCCAGAGGCAATGGACTTGGATGCCATCCAAGCCCTCTATGACAGCCTGAATCCCCATAGAAGAAAGGAGACGAAATAATGAGAGGACAGACGATTGGCAAGACAATGCCCCACGGATATGCGGGAAGCTATTCCCGGCAGCCGGATATGGTGGTGGACACGGCGCCGTTAACCGGGACAGAAAACATAAAATTCGGCGCGCCCGTGGTGATGGGGGTAAACGGGGCAGCAGCACCCTGGGAAGCATCCTCTACCGTAGAGAAATTTTGGGGTGTGGCCGTAAGGGAAGTAAAATCGGCCATGGATTTCCTGAACCAGAATGAGGGGGCATACCGGCCCGGTGAGGCGGTACCCGTGATGAAGCGGGGCTGTGTAAATGTCATCTGCCAGTCCGGGGCGCCGGCCCCTGGGGGGAAGGTGTATATTCGGACAGCTGTCAATCCGGCGAAACCTAATCTAGCAATCGGCGGATTTGAGGCGGCGGAGGATAAAAGTGATGCTACCGCCTATACTGTGGCATTGACCAATGCCCAGTGGAAAGGGACAGCGGACGCCAATGGTGTGGCAGAGCTGAGAATCCTGACGATAGTGAATGCATAAGGAGGCAGAGAGATGGTATTTAAACAAGTTGGCACCTTTGATTTAGGCAAAGCGGCAACCCATTCCGTCCAGGGCGGCAATGGGGCTGTATTTAACATGGACGCGGCAGGCATTGCATCCGGCCAGGCGTTCCTTAATTCGGAGCTGGAGAAGCGGGATAACATGGTACGCACGCCCTTAACCAGCTTTACCTATACCCGGGATATCCCCATCCGGGTAGGCGGGGGCTGGTCGGAGTTTGTATCGGCTATGCAGGTAGGATACGGCATTGCCGGAGGATCCGGCGATGGGCTGGTGCATTCTGGTGGGGCAAACGGCATTCCCATGGTGCAGGCGGATTTCTCCAAGGGGTTATTTAAAGCCCATATGATCGCCGCCGGCACCCGGGTGATGTGGATCGATATGCAGCGGGGCAACATGACCGGGAGGAACATCGACAGCCTTCTCCGGGACGGTTTGCGGATGACCTATGATAAACACATGGAGGAAAATACTTATGTAGGATTCTCCCGGTATGATACTACCGGCCTGGTAAATAACCCGGATGTGACGGTAATGGACGCGGCATCCAATGGAGCAAGTACAAACCCTTCCACAGCATGGAAGGATAAAACCCCAGACCAGATTTTACAGGACGTCAATGAGATTATCCTGGCTGGATGGGCGCGGGCGGAGTACGATCTGGACGCGGTACCGAACCATATCATCATGCCTTATGAGCAGTACAATTATGTTGCGACCACAAAGATAACCGAGTTGGCGGAAAAGACGATCCTGACCTTCCTTTTGGAAAATAATGTGGCAAAGCATAACGGCTCTGACCTGTTTATCGGCGCGGCCAAATGGTGTAAAGGCGCGGGGGATGATGGGGCAGACCGGATGGTGGCGTACTGCAATAAGGAGCGGTATATCGCCATGGATGAGCTGGCTCCCCTCACCAGGGCTATGACCAGCCCGAACACAGAAAACTTCTGTTATGATACGGCCTACGCTGGGAATGTATCGGAAGTGGAAGTGTTCTACGACCAGGCTATCACCTACATGGATGGGATTTAAGGAGGGCAGGATATGTTTATTGTATCAAAACGAAATTACATGGTAAAGCGGGCCGACGGCTCGCTTTATGAGATTAAGAAAGATTTTGTTGGGGAAATCCCAAAGGATGTGGCGGAGAGTAACCTGGTAAGGCGGGCCATCCGCGGCGGCATGATTTCTGTGCCTGAGGGGAAGAAGGATAAGCAGCTGGAAAAAGCGGATAAAGAAGCGAAAAAGAAGGCCGGGAAGAAGGATATCCGTCCGGACAGCAAAGAGAATCCCGAAGAAAACAGCCAAAAGGAGCCCGAAGAAGACAACAAAGAAGTACCTTCAGAAGAATAGCGGGGTGGTGTCATGTGGAATGGATGGGGTACAAATCCGTCAGCGCCTTATTTCATGGCGGCAAAGGCCGTGGCAGCCAATATACCGCAGTCAGAGGAGCGCGGGGACTATACAGAAGGGATGTTCCTGCAGGATTTCCCTCAGTTTACCAAAGCTAGCCAACCGGAGGAAGAGAACGGAGAAGAAACAGCAGTCAGCCTGGTACCGGAGGCGATGCTTCAGATGTTTATAGCCCAGGCAAACGATAGTGTGCTTCCTTCGCGCTGGGGGAGTATGTGGCGATATGCGGCAGGGCTGTATGTGGCCCATTTCTCTGCCCTGTATCTAAAGACGTATTCCGCAGGTTCCGGAAGCGCCTCCCAGGCTGCCGGGGGCGCTGACCAGATCGGGACAGTGAAATCCGCCACTATGGGGGATACCTCCATCAGCTACGACAACAGCGCCATCACAGCCGGCACGGAGAAATGGGGCGCCTGGAATGCCACCCAGTATGGCAGCCAGTTGGTCACCATGGCTCGGATGGTTGGGATGGGAGGGCTGTTAGTCATATGATTTTTGATAATCCAATCTTCCGGACCTGGTACACTGACACGGTAGATGTCTACCGTGTTTTACCTACGTCCAATGGAGGGATAGACCGGCAGGAGCGGGTAAAGGTAAATCCCTCCCCCATTCCCTGCAGGGTGTATCATCTGGAAAAAGGCGGGCCGAACATAACCAATAATGCGGCCAGGGAGCGGTCATCAGAAAAGCTAGCCTGTGACTTATCCGCGGATATTCGGGCGGGGGATGAGCTGATGGTAATCCGCGGGGGTAGTCTTGGGCATGATAATCCGCCGGAACGCTACTTTGCCGGAAACCCGGCATCATACTACGACCCGGTAGGCGGCGCCCTTACTGGTCTGCAGCACAAAGAGGTGGGGCTGCTGATGGACAACATAATCGGGAGGTGATGGTATGTCCAGCTTTGGAAGTCAGATGAGGAAACGCCTGGAGGAGCTTAGGAAGGCAGGGCAAAATATTCCGCGTCTTATGGAGGAGGTGGCTGAGGGGGCTACCATCGAGGCTGTGCGCATTGCTACAGAGAACACGCCACCTAATGGCGGTGCAGCTATCGCGGGTACGAACACGCGCAGTGGGGAGATGGCTCAGCACTGGACAACGGACAGCCAAACAAATGCCGTTTATTCCGGGGGGAGTGTCAGAACATACTTAGCCAATAATGTGCAGTACGCGTCCTACGCAAATGACGGGCATCGGGTAGATAAACATTTTGTTCCCGGTCTGATTGTTAATGGAACTCTGCTGGAACAGGATCCGGACGGTGAGGGTGGGATCATGGTTGGCACAAAAACTACCTATGTAAAAGGCAAATATATGAAACAAAAAGCCGTCGGCAAATACCGGTCCGTAGTACGGACGGAGCTGGATAAGCGGGTAAAGGAGGCGTTCCGATGATTTTCACCCTCGAACATATCGTAAATAGCCTGGCCGGCCTGTTAAAGAAACGGTATCCCGATTACCGGGTATATGGCAGCCCAAACCAGCAGGGGACGGAGTTCCCTTGTTTTTTTATCTTCTTTATGCCTTCCACCATAGAGGGGCAGATTAATGAGCGCTTTATACGTGATCTGGGGATAGATATTGTGTTTGTCCAGCAGCGCAACATCGTCAATGGAAATGCAGAAATCCACGCCGTTGCGGAGTATTTGGATGAGGTTCTGGAGATGTTTCCCTATTCCGATGGAGGCGGGGAAACGGTCCCCATCAGGACATTTGAGCGGCAATGGCAGAATGAAGATATGGAGCTGCATTACCAGTTTCACATCCGGCAGCGGGTGACCTTACCGAAAAATACGGTGCTGATGCAGGAAATGGAGGAGAATGACGCCTATGTCAAAAAAGATGAAAGAGGCCGCGGCATCGCAGCCTACACCGGAAAAGAAGTATCCGACAGATAAGCTTTTAAAAAGCAGCCAGTTAAAGATGTACCAGCCGGATTTTGCCAAGACAATCCTGATCGAGCTGAGCTATTCCATTGATGAGGCAAAAGCGGCTTTGGATAAGGCATTGAAGGGAGGAGAGTAATTATGGCGGGAGGAACCTGGACCAGTCAAAACAAAGTACAGCCAGGGGTGTACATTAATACGAGGTCAAAAGGAAATTTATCAGTCAGTATCGGGGAGAAAGGAACGGTGGCGATCGCGGAGCCCTTATCCTGGGGGCCGTCAGGTATCGTACAAACCATCATCCCCGGGGAGGACTTACGTCCGTATATCGGTTACGATATCACCCATGCAAAGGCAATGTTCCTTCGGGAGATGATGAAAGGCAGCGATACCACCGCAGGACCCATTAAAATCCTTCTCTACCGTCCTGGCGGTACCGGAGGAACAAAGGCTACAGCTACAGTGGGAAGTTTGACGGCTACTGCCCTGTATGATGGCGTGAGGGGGAATGATATTACTGTGATTGTATCTGAGGATCCGGATACGGAAGGCACGTTTGATGTATCTACTGTCATCGACGGAACCATTGTTGATGAGCAGTCTGTAACAAAGATTTCAGACCTCGCGGCAAATGCCTGGGTAACCTTTTCTGGGACCGGGAATTTAGGAGAGACGGTTGGAACGCCATTAACCGGAGGGCAGGATCCTATGGTGGCCCCTATGGACTATGCGAATTTCCTGACGGCTATCGAACCTTACCAGTTTGATATCCTGGTATACGACGGGACAGACAACACGGTAATGCAGGCAATGGCGTCCTTTGTAAAGCGGATATCTGAAAATGTGGGAACAAAGTGCCAGGCCGTAATGGCCAATGCCCATACCTGCAACAGCGAATGGGTGATTTCTGTAGACAACGGCGTTAAGCTGTCCGACGGCACGGTACTGACTACGCAGCAGGTAACCTGGTGGCTGGGCGGGGCTGAGGCGGGAGCACAGTACAACCAGTCCTTAACCTATTCCCGGTATCCGGATGCGGTTGAAACTGTACCGAGGTTAACGGATACACAGATTACCGAGGCAATCAAGGCCGGCAAGATTGTCTTTATCGACAACTTTGATACGGTAAAGGTCTGTACGGATATCAACACGCTTACCTCCTTTACGGTGGACAAGGGGCAGGAGTATTCCAAAAACCGGGTTATGCGCGTGCTGGACCAGATCTGCAACGATATCTATCGGCAGTTCAGCCTTTACTACATCGGAAAGACAGACAATAATGACACGGGGCGGAACCTTTTAAAGGGCTGGATCGTGGGCTACCTGAATGAGATGCAGGCTAACGGCGGTATCCAGAACTTTGTTCCGGATGATGTAACGGTAGCGCCCGGCAACAGTGTAGATTCTGTGCTGATTACTATCGCGATCCAGCCGGTGGATAGCATTGAAAAGATCTATGTAAACGTAAATGTATCTGTAAATACGGCAGCCGAATAGGAGGTAATGCATGGGATTTTTATTAGCGAATGACGGCATGAACGGAAAAGCAGGGAGTGCTTTTATGGTCAGGGGCGGGCGGAACATCGAGCTTTTTGGCTTAAAAAAGTTTGAGACGAATGCTGAGTTTGAAACAACGGATTTTCCGGTGGTAGGTGCTCTGGTTAATCAGACGAAGGTAAAGGGGATTAAGTATTCCGGGATGCTTACCATCTACTATGGGACACCGGAATTTTTAAGCATCCTGACCGAATTTAAGCGGACCAGGAGGTTTCCGGAGATTAAGCTCCAGGTGATCAATGACGGAACCGGGACGACAGTGGGCAATCAAGTCATTGCCATCTACGGGGTAGTGCTTTCCAAGATTCCGATTGCCATGCTGGATGATTCTGTGGATTACCTGCAGGAAGAGATTCCGTTTACGTTTACTGATTTTGAGCCGCTGGAGCAGTTTAAGGCTCCGGCACAGTTGGGAGGAAATTAAGATGGGAAAATTAAGCGCATTTTTAAGGCCGTCACCGGCAGGGAGGACAAAGGAAGTATTTTTGAAACGTTTTGTGGATGAGGACGGCAACGTGGTCCCCTTTGTGGTTAAGAGCATTCCGCCGGAAGAAAATGAAAAGATCCTTCGGAAATGCCGGGATAAGAATGGGGCGGTGGATACGATTTCCCATTCAAATCAAATGATTGTAGCCTGTATGGCAGAACCGGATCTGCGGGATGCAGAGCTGTGCGAATATTATGGGGTAATGGATCCGGTTATGGTCCCGGGGAGGATGTTTACTATCGGCGAAAAGCAGATCATTATGGATGCGATTTCGGAAATCAATGATCTGAAAGATGCAAAGGAACAGTTGGATGAAGCAAAAAACTCTTAAAGGGGAAGGACTGGGAGACAGAGGCAGCTTATTTTGCCTTTGTCTCTTTTGGTATCTTCCCTGGAGACTTTATCGAGCGCCCGGAACGTGAGAAGCTGTTAATGCTGGCGATGATGGATGAAGCATCCAAAAGGATAGGAAGGAAGTAGTTATGGGCGAGATTCGGGAAGAGTTAATCTTAAGCGATCGGTTTAGCGCTGGATTTTCCCAGTTCATATCCTATGGCGAACGTGCTGCGGACACGATGGGTTTGGTTGACCGGACTATCCGTATGACTGGGACCGATTCTACCATGATTCTGTTGCGGGGTATGGGACAGATCAATCAAAGTGTCAATGAGGTGAATGATAGTATCCGCGAGATGGGAGACGCGTCCCGTTATGTGGTGGTACAGGGCTTAAATGAGATTAACCAGACATTGAAACAGATTGGGCAATCCACCAAACAGGCGGCGGATGAGCAGGAAAACCATAAAAAAGAAATTGATAAGGCTTCTGCTTCTGCGAATAAGCTCCTTTCCTACGCTGTCCGGATTGCATCTGCCTTTGGCGGGATTAAGATTGCCTCTGGATTAATCAGTTTGTCGGATACCATGACTCAGACTGGCGCCCGCTTAGGGATGGTGATTGACCAGCTGGATGGAGGACTGGGAAATGTGGCGGGATTACAGGAATCCATTTACCAGTCAGCCCAGCGCTCCAGAGGAGCCTATCTGGACACTGCCGCCGCGATCTCTAAAATGGGGCTGATGGCCGGCGATGCTTTTGACAGCTCTGGAGAGATCATTGCTTTTATGGAGCAGATTAATAAGCAGTTTAAAATCGCTGGCACAGATGCTTCTGGCATCCAGGCTGCCATGCTGCAGCTTACCCAGGCTATGGGATCCGGCGTGCTGCGCGGGGAGGAATACAACAGTATTCTGGAGCAGGCGCCGAACATTATTCAGACCATTGCGGATTACCTGGAAGTCCCAAAAGGACAGCTAAAGGACATGGCTGCCGAGGGGAAGATTACCGCCGATATTGTAAAGGCGGCCATGTTTGCGGCAGCGGATGATACGAATGCAAAATTCGAAAGCATCCCTATGACCTATGGGGATGCCTGGACCATGGTGAAGAATGCCGGGGTAAATGCACTGGGAGAAGTATCAGATAAGCTGAATGACATTCTGAACAGCGATGCCGGCGGCCAGATGCTGAATGGTTTGATAGCAGGGTTTGACCTCCTTGCGGATGTGGCATCCGGGACGATCGATTTGATGGCATCCGGGGCTGAGTGGGTGGCGGATAACTGGGATTATGTGTATCCTATTTTAATTGGTATAGGGGCAGCCTTTATGGTGGCCGGAATGGCCGGCGTGGCATCCGGGCTGGCAGCGGCGGCATCCTGGAGCCCGATCACCTTTATTGCAATCGGCATCGGAGTGGCAATCTGGGACATGGTTTTCGGGCTGACCCAGGCAGGGATAAGCTTTGAAGAGATGGGGGCTGTGGCTGGTGGCGTGCTGGGCGGTATTTATACCATTATCTATACAGTCATTGCCACGTCATGGAACCTATTCGCCACATTTGCGGAGTTTTTTGCTAATGTGTTTAACGACCCGGTGGCGGCAATCGCGAATTTGTTTGCCGGCCTTTTAGATACAATCCTGTCTGTGGTACAGACTGCGGCCAGCGCGATTGATGCACTGTTGGGGAGTGATATTTCCGGAGCGGTCGCCGGTTTCCGCAACACGGTGAGTGATTTTGTAGAATCAAAGGTAGGCGCAAACCAAGTAAAAATCCAGCGTATGGAAGCGGCGGATTTCAGCGAGAACATAACAAAAGGAGCAGATCTGGGGAAAACCTTTGGGAAGAAGCTGGATGATCTGAACATCAATCTGGGGGATTTTAATAAAGGATTTGGCACTGGCGGGCTGAAGGGAATCGGAGGTGCAGGAAATCCTGGTTTAGGTGGCGGTGGAAATATCGGCAAAGTTGGCAGTGTGGGAAACGTGAAGAATGTAGAAGGGGATATCAGCCTTGCGGATGAGGACTTAAAGCTTTACCGGGACCTGGCTGAACGGAAGTACATGAACCAGATTGAGTTAAAAACCTTAGCCCCCAATATTAATGTGACGCTTCCAGCGGGAGCTTCCGGGAATCTTACAGCGGATGATGTAGCAGATAAGATTAAGGTTATGCTGATTCAGCAGATGAGCGCCAATACGGCGGTAGCGCATGGATAGAAAGGATTTCGAAGAGGAGGATAAGAGATGGCAGCCCTGAAAAATAGCTGCTCTATTTATTTGAAATTTGGGTCGCGGGCAAAGCTTCCGGTGAATCCGGAGGAACTGTCCATTCAGCGTCCAACGGATAATAAAACGTACGATGTACTGGGAGTGGGCCAGATTATAGTTCCGAAAAAGCCAGCCTTAAAGGTGATTTCCTGGGAAGGATTCTTCCCGGGAAATCTGGGGGCACCTTATGTAAATAGCGGGGCAAAAAGCCCTAAATATTATGTAAGTCTGCTGGAAAAGGCGATGAAGCGTAAACAGGTAGGCCGCTTGATTATTTCCAGATCTGGCCTTTTTGACACGAATATGAAGTGCATTGTTTCCAGCTTTGAAACCAAGGATAAAGGCGGGGAGCCGGAGGATATTTATTACTCTGTGGAACTTCAGGAGTATCGGGCATATGCCCCAGAGACTGTTTCTGTCGTTACTGCGCCTGCGGCTGGCACTGCCGCTGCGGAAGCAGCGGCGGAAACGCCCAGGCCAGTGGAAACGCCGGTTCTGAGGGTAGGGGCTGCCGTGATTGTAAATGGGGATTACTGCTATGACAGCTTTGGCTCAAAACCACACGGCGTGGCAAGTAATCTAAGCACAACTGTCACCAGGATTGTCCAGAATCCGTACCCGGTCCATGTAGGGCATTATGGGTGGGTGCAGGAAAGCCAGCTGCAGATTGTGGGGTGATACTATCAATGCGTCATTAATGGTACAGGTGGCCAGTACCGCTCCCGGAGGGGCCACACAGACCGTGATATCGGATTATTCCAAAGTAGCAAAGGATGTGGAGATTACCACAAACCGGATGGACAGCCCAGGGAAAATGAACTTTACTTGTTTGGAGGATGGGCCCATCTGTATCCCGGAAGGGAGCTCTGTGGAGTTTACGGTGGATGGGGTCAAGATGTTTAAAGGATATGTATTTTTAGCAGAGAGGAACCAAGATGGAGAGACGGCCTATACTGCTTACGACCAGCTACGGTATTTAAAAGCGAATGCCAGCTATGTCTTCGAAAACATGTCCCTGGAGCAGATTATCCAGCGGATTGCCGCTGATTTTGGGCTCGTGGTAGGGGCTTTGGCAGCTACTGGCTATAGTTTCCCGTGTTTGATTAAGGAAAATGAAGGGTGTCTGGATATCATCTTTGAAGCCCTGGCCCAGACCATCATACAGACCGGAAAAATCTTTTTGTTTTATGATAATACCGGGGCGCTGACGCTGGTTGAGGCAAAGGATTTATTTACCCGGACCTTATTTGGAGATGGGAGCCTGGTAACCAGTTACACCTATAAACGGGATATAGATTCGGATACTTACAATCGGATCAAACTGGTGAAAAAGAATGAGCAGACCGGGCGGACCGATGTGTATGTCCATGAGGACAGCGAAACCGTGAAAAAGTGGGGTATCCTGCAGCATTATGATGAGGTGGACGAAAACTTAAATGATGCACAGATTGACCAGATGTGTGCTCTATATTTGACGTACTATAACCGTGTCCTTCAGACTTTGACCCTGGAGGCCATGGGAGTGCCAGAAATCCGTGCGGGGAGTATCGTGCCGATACGGATTGGCAATATTACCGAGCTCTCTACATCGAGGCTTCTCCTGGCCGAGAAGGTTACCCATAGCTTTGAAGGGGATGCCCATACTATGAAAATCGAGGTGAAATCATTCCAGCAGCTGGGAGGTGTAAGCATTGTCTGAGTTAGTGGGGGTAATCCAGCAGATTGTCCAGAATACCATTGAAGCGATGAAACTGACAGATAAGGCCACGGGGACCGTCGTTTCTGCGGCGCCAATGGCCGTACAAACGGATGTTTCCATGCAGACGATACCTGCAGCCGCCTTGTTGGTAACAGACGGGGTGAGGGGACGCCTGGCGGCGGGGGATCGGGTATTAATGCTCCGGGTGCAGCATGGCAATCAGTATATTATCTTGTCAAAAATCGAATAGGAGGTGTGGCCATGGCGACACTGCCAGAAAGTGTGGGATTAAACATCTCCTTAGATTATATCGAAAAACCAACCAACACTTTTATCATCGACTGGTCTGCCAGACAGATATCCGGAATGGATTCCGGGCTCGCGGCAATGCGTCAGGCAGTAGAGATTATCCTGCGAAATGAACGGTTCCGGTGGCAGATCTATTCCTCCAATTTTGGCAGTGAGCTGGAGGAGTTGGTCGGAGAGGAATATGACTATATCATCAGTGAACTTCCACGTCGCATCGAGGAGGCGTTGTCTGCAGATAAGCGGATCCTGTCGGTAGAGAATTTTGTATTTTCGGAACCGGGGAGGGACAGCATACTCTGCCAATTTGAAGTCGTTACGGTATTTGGAACACTGAGCGAGGAGGTGATGCTGTGATTGATTTTAGCGGTTACACAGCGAAAGCGATTGAAAAAGAGATGCTGAGACAGGTACCAGAGGATATCGACACTCGGGAAGGCAGTATGGTACAGACAGCCATCGGCCCGGTGGCCTGGTATCTGGAGGGGCTTTATCTGGAGCTGGCCCATTTGCAGGAAAATGCCTATGCGGATACTGCGGTAGGGGGTGCCCTGGATTTGATTGTCCAGCAGCGGGGGCTTACCCGAAACCCAGCGATGCCGGCAATCCGGAAAGGAATATTTAATGTCCCTATTCCTTCCGGGTCCCAGTTTAAAACCATTAATGGAGGGGACTCTGTCATTTTTGTTTCTGGCAGACTGCTATCTTCTGATGAAGATTGTGTCTATGCCATGACCTGCCAGACGGCTGGAGTAATTGGAAATAATTATATAGGCAATCTGCTCCCGATTACGGCGATTTCTGGCCTAACGTCTGCTGTTTTAGGAGAGATTATTACCGCCGGGACTGAAGAAGAAACAGATGAAGCTTTGCGGGAAAGATACTTCGAAACGTTTCGTGTGGCTGCATTTGGAGGGAATATACAGGCTTATCGAAATGCGATCCTTGCTATTCCCGGAGTAGGAGCTGTACAAGTTTATCCAGCCTGGAAGGGCGGAGGGACGGTTTTGTGCAGCATCCTGGACGATAAACGAAAACCGGCTTTGGCAGTAACTGTGCAGACTGTGCAGGATATCATCTGTCCTGCTGAGGATGGTGGCGCTGCGCCCTCTCCTAACGGGTATGGCATGGCACCCATAGGGGCAGCGGTAACGATTACCACAGCCACCCCACTGACGTTAAATATTGCTTGCGATATTGAATTTGCACTGAATGTGCAAAATGGGGCGGAAACATATCTATCCCAGGTGGAGGAGAAAATCCAGGAGTATCTGGATACGGTCAGCCAGACCTGGGGGAGCCTGTTAAAAGGGCATACCATTGATTATACTGTAACGGTATATGTTTCCAGGATTATTTTTGCTATCCTGATGATACCAGAGGTCGTGAATGTAACAAATGTACGGATTAATGGCAGTGAAGAGGACCTGCATCTAGTGGAAACATCGGAACTGCAGCAGCTTCCAGAGCTGGGAACGGTGGTGATTAACGGTGGATAGTACAGTACAAACGCTCCGGATCTTAAGGGACCAGCTACCGGATTATTTTAAACCGGTGATTGAATTTCAGGAGATTATAAAAGCCCATGGGTATGCCCTTGGAGGGATTAACCAAAAGGCGGAACAGCTGCAGGATAATTTTTATATTGCCACCTGTGATGAGTCAACGATCGCTTATTACGAAAGGTTGTTTGAGATAAAATATCGGATAGGGGATACCTTAGATTTCCGACGTGCCCGTGTTTCGCAAAAGTTTAATACGATTGTGCCGTTTTCGATTGGATTCTTGAGAGACAAATTGACCGAGCTGTATGGAAATGATGGCTATTCCTTGGAAGTGGATCCGGTGGCGTTAACATTAAAAATCAAGGTTATATCGGATAGGTATGGCGCGATTGACCTTTTGTATGATTTGCTGTGGGATGTTGTGCCGGCGCATATCCGGATCTTGGCAAACCAGGAGGCAACCAATTATGTTCCAGGGCGTGTTTATGCGGCTGGGGCAGTAAACGGTATATTGGTCCAGACGATTTACCAGTATACAGTGACGGATGTTTACGGAGAAGCGAACGCATCCGGCGGGATAGTATCTACATTGACACAGACAATATAAGGAGGCAAAGGTTATGGGAGTATATAAAGCGGCAGTTGTGACAGAGGGCGGACAAAACTTAATTGCTCAGGCTTTAGCAGATAGTAAGGTGTTAATGTTTATCAGCGCAAAAACGTCCAGTTATGCGTATCCGTCAGGGACGAATATAACCGCACTAACAGGGCTGCAAGATGTTGTCCAGAGTGTGATTCCTTCTAAGTCCCAGGTATTGCATAATAATGTGGCACAGGTGACTGCCAGATTTGATAATGATGGGATTACCCAGCAATATCCGATCCATACGATCGGGCTGTATGCTCAGGTGGACGAAGGCCCGGAAATACTGTTTTCCGTGACCCAGGCGATTACACCGGATGAGATGCCGGTACAATCGGATGTTTCTCCATCAGCATTTATTTACAATATACAGCATACGGTACAGAATGCGGCGCAGATTACAATTACGGTTAATCCGGCAGGGACAGCAACGGTAGAGGATATCCTGGCGATTGAGAATCCAGAATTTGACGATTCAGGGAGCGTGACAGGGATTGCAAGCTTTCCGGATTTTTTATCAAAAGTCGTTAGCAAGATGAACATCTTCCAATTTTACCGGGATTTTAAGGCTGGGCTGCAGTTTATTCTGCATACCGGGCAGCTGGTGAATAACTGTACATCCACAGCAGCCGACCTTCCTTTGGCGGCGGCTCAAGGGAAGGTGTTGATGGATATGGTGACTAAGTTAAATAGTGAAATCAAAATCTATAATGTAACTGGTACAACTGATGGTAATGGAATTATAAATAATCCTTTACAATCATATATGCCAGTAGGAGCAT
>CATOJE010000067.1 GCA_951800145.1 uncultured Lachnospiraceae bacterium
CGCTACGCTTTCGGCGGAGCGAGAGCGCGGTGACGTTGGGACCCGGCCTGACGCGGGCGTAGCCTTCTGGCGAATATGCGCCTGCATCTTTTGTCGCTGCCTGTGGCTCCTAACGGGCAGCAAAACACTTGGCCAGAGACTCCTAACGGGTTTAGAAAGACACTTAGCTAGAGATCCCCAGGCTATCTGCGACTCACTTAAATAGCAAAATTATTTCCTCTGAATAAGCACGCATACTTTTGTAAAGTTAATAACATTGGCTTTGAATAGCAACATTACTTTTCTAATAATTTCAGAAACCGCTTGTCATTCATCTGCTCATTCGTTATATAGCTGCCATCTAAAAATAATGCATACGTTGTAATTGGCGTCGGGGCATTTTGTGCCTCCTCTTTACTCTGTAGATGAATGGATTTAAATTTTATGGATTTTTCTTTTGCAATGCCTTCAATTACAGGAACATATTTTGCATTAAACGGGCATTGGCTGGTGTAATACAGCACATATCCTATCTCGTCAATATGAGGATGTCTCGCGCACTCTTTAAATCTTGGCAATGGAGCATCTTCTGTAAAGGGTAAGTACCATAGCTGAATCCCATTCTCCGCCTCATCGCTAATGGCAAACCCTTTGTGCCTAAGGAATTTAGGGTCTGACAGAAATGGCTTTTTCTTTGCCGCAGATAATATGCACAGTCCTTTCCTTCCCTTGATTTTGCTGTCTTTTATGCAGGCATTCAGCAATTCTGTAGAATAGCCCTGACCCTTGAAGGAGCCAGCCACCCATAAGCAGTCAATATACATATAGCCATCTGCGGCAATGGGATTCCACGCATTTTCAGCTGGTATATATTCGATAAAGCACTTTCCACGCTGTTCGCTTTTTAAGAAAACTAAACCTTCATCAAAACGTTCCTTCAGCCAGCCCTTTTTCGACTGCACCTGAAGATCGCGATTGCTTGAAATGGCACAGCATATATGTTCCTTTTCTATATTCTCCTTTGTCACTCTGATGTATTCCATAAAGCTACCTCCTTTTTTTCTTTCCCTTTCCTTTTGATATGTGTTTAACATTTATGGATAGCTATGTTGCTATGGTATTAGTATAGCACACATATCCTGACAACCCTTGACAAGTTTTATTTATTTTTTGAGTTAAAGCTGCCCTTGACGATGGCATGGACAGTTGATACAATAGGGGTACATTTCATATGAACCAAGCCATCCTTATAATAAAATTCTTTAAATTTCGGAGGTGACAGCAGTGCCGGAGTGTCAAAATATCGAATGGAAAGCAACTTGGAAAGATGATTATCTGGAATGGATTTGTGGATTCGCCAATGCACAGGGCGGGAAACTCTATATTGGGTGCAATGACGATGGCGCTGTAATCGGTCTGTCGAACATCCGCAAGCTTCTGGAAGAAATCCCCAATAAAATTGTTGACACCATGGGAATCATTGTTGCAGTCAACCGGTTGGTCCGAGATGATAAAGAATATATCGAGATAAATGTACCGGCTTATCCTATTGGTATTTCCTACAAGGGTGCATACTATTATCGAAGCGGCAGCACAAAACATATTTTAAGAGGGCCTGCATTAGAAGCTTTTTTGCTACGCAAGCGCGGCGCAACATGGGATAATCTTCCTCTGCCAGCTTTTACAATGGATGATGTAGATGATCGTGTGGTAACATATTTCAAGCAGTTGGCAGCAAGGAAAGGCCGTGTAGAACAAAGTGTATTGGATGAGCCCAAAAATGTTCTGATGAAAAAGCTAAGGCTTATGAACGGGGACTTTCTGACCAATGCAGCGATGCTCTTGTTTAGTAAAGACCCAGAGGAATGGCAGCTGGGCGCTTATGTAAAAATCGGTTACTTTGAAACAGATGCTGACCTTCTGTATCAGGATGAGATTCATGGCTCTTTATTGGAGCAGATCGACAAAATCGTTGAACTGATATATCTAAAATACATGAAAGCTAAAATTTCCTATGAAGGGATGCAACGCATAGAACGATACTTTGTGCCAGGGGAAGGGCTGAGAGAGGCGCTTCTGAACGCCTTATGCCATAAAGCATACCAGTCCGGTGTTCCAATTCAGATCAGTGTATATAATGATAGACTTTATATTGCTAATTGTGGCTCACTGCCTGAAAACTGGACATTAGAAAATCTGATGCAAAAGCATGCCTCCAATCCATACAATCCCAATATTGCCCATGTGTTTTATCTGGCAGGTTTTATTGAAAGCTGGGGACGTGGCATTGAAAAGATATGCTCTGCTTGCAAAAAGGATGGTGTTCCCCAGCCAGAATACACGATAAATCCCGGCGATATTATGATTAAATTCACCGCACCGGAAGATAGAATCATCCAGGTGACTGATAAGGTGACTGATAAGGTGACTGATAAGGTGACTGATAAGGCTGGAAAGGGTGAGCAAGCGTTATTCGCCCTGCTTACTGAAGACCCTGGATATACTATGCTGCAATTAGGGGAAAAGCTGAATATAAGCCGGAAAACAGTAGCTGCCCGTATAAAAACCCTGAAAGAAAAAGGGTATATTGAGCGTGTAGGTTCCGATCGGCGCGGTTACTGGAAAATTATAAAATGAGTATCATACGGACTTCACACCCCATTCAAGGAGGAAGCTTTTTATGGCAGTTACTTTAAAAGAAGTGGCCGCGCTGGCAGGGGTATCCCCCTCCACTGTATCGCGGACCTGTAAGGATCATCCCTCCATCAGCGAGGAAACAAAGGAGAGGGTCCGTCATGCCATGGCGCAGCTGGGATACGAGCCTGGCCCTTCTCCCCAGGCTGCTCAGAATTCCCTCCCCTCCTCTTACCGCACCATCGGCGTTATACTGCCCCCTTCCCAGAAGGAGGTTTATGAAAATTCCTTTTACCTGGAAGCCATACGGGGCATCAGCCAGTACTGCAACCATCACCAATACACCAATACGGTCATCACCGGGCAGGATGAGCATGAGCTCCTGCAGGTGATCCAATCCATGACCCGGAGCAGCCAGGTAGATGGCTTTATCCTGCTTTACTCCAGACAGCAGGATCCGATTCTGGAATACCTGTATAATGAAGGCCAGCTCTATGTGCTCATCGGGAAGGCCTACCAGTACGCCAACCAGACTATCTACATTGATAATGATAATCTGCTGGCAGGCAAGGAGGCTGCCGAGTATCTCCTTAGCCTGGGCCATAAAAAAATCGCTTACTTAGGGAGCGACAGCAGTCTGATGTTTTCCGCGGACCGCAAAGCCGGCTATCAGCTGGCCTTAAATTTGCACCAGCTCCCACAGCCGCCGGAATACTGCCTGGAGCTTCCCTCCATCCCAAAAGCTCCCCCGGATGCGCTGCTGGCGCTTCTTAGAAGCCCTGACCATCCCACTGGAATCGTAGTCAGTGACGACATTTTAGCCTTAATCCTGGAAAGAGCCTGCATGGAAGCAGGCCTGGATATACCAAAGGATCTGTCCATCATTTCCTTTAATAACTCGCTGCTGGCACGGCTCACCTCGCCGCAGCTGACTTCTATCGATGTAAATTCCTTCCAATTAGGGATTGAGGCTGCGTCCCAGACCATTAATCACATAGAAAATCCGAATCTGGTGGCGACAAAAATCCTGGTTCCCCACCGACTGATTGAGAGGGACAGCTGCAGAGCCTGGTCTTTTGGATAAAAATATCAAAAAATAATGAAAACTGTATTTTCCCTCTACCCAAAATCACTTTTTTCGTGTATAATATAAAAGCTGACATTTTTTCGTCAGTTGAGGAGACGTAGCGAAGCGGCCGTAACGCGGCGCACTCGAAATGCGTTTATCGGTTCATCCCGGTACGAGGGTTCGAATCCCTCCGTCTCCGTTATAATACATTCTTAATAAGCTCGCCTTTTGGCGGGCTTATTCTCTTGATTATTATAAAGTTTAGAAGCCTTCGTCCGGTTGAAGGCATACAAGAAAACTGTACTGATAAGTTTGCCCGGAACACAGAGCTGCCAGTAAGGAAGCAATTTAGGCAGGGCATGGCATGAAAAGCCATCAACTGCTGGTTGAACCTGCCAAAATCAACTATTGGTTCGTTTCAGAGCAGCTTTTTTTCGATTATACTGATGGCAAGGAGGATAAGAGCATGAACCAGGAAACGATAGGAACATTCGTTGCAGCCTGCCGAAAGGAGAAGGGGCTTACACAAAAACAGTTAGCAGAAAAGCTAAATATTACCGACCGGGCAGTATCAAAATGGGAAACCGGAAAAAGCATTCCGGATGCGGCCATTATGCTGGACTTATGTAACATACTCGATATCAGCGCAAATGAACTGCTCAGCGGAGAAAGGATTGCCATGGAAAATTATCAAAAAAGGGCAGAAGAAAATCTTGTGGAATTGCAGCAAAAAGCAAATAACGCCCAAAAAAGTTCGAATTTACTTGTAAAGCTTGCAGTCCTGATTTTAGGAGTGTTGTTTATCGTCAAATATGGAATCGGCAGCAAAGCTTGTTTTTTTGTAGATTCTATCAGCATGGAATTTATCCTGATTCCCTGCCTTCTAATACTACTGTGTACAGGGTATTGGCGGGGCTTTCTAAAGGCATTTGTCTATTTCATTAAAAGGGACCATTGCACAGCAGAAATGATAAGGGACAGCGCCAACGCCCTTAAGCTGGTATGCAGCTCCAGTTTAATTTGGGGAAGCATCGGCTTTACAATCAGCACAGTGAATCTCATGCGCCACCATATGCTAAAGCCCGAGCTTGCTTCCCTTTGCGGGGATATATCGGTAGCGCTGCTTCCCCTGTTTTACTCCCTGGTTATTAATGCGGTACTGATGCCATTGTATTTCGAACTAAATCGCTTACATGCGAAGCATGCAGAGTGAGAGCCTTTTGCCACATTATGATACGGTAAGATAAAAAAGCGCCAACGGATGAATCAATTATCCGAAGGTGCTTTCTTTTCGTCCTGAATTTGTGAATCGCAGCAACACACTCGAAAACGAGTGACCGCTTTGGAATCACTTCTCCAGAAACCCTTGATTTTTCGGGGCTTTTGCGGTATTATTTACAACTGAAATCACTTTAGTTCTCTCCATCAGTTCTCTCCTTTTTCCAGAGGTCTTTTTGAGGCTGATGTTGCAGATATGACACGGAGAGTTATCGAAGCGGTCATAACGAGCTGCACTCGAAATGCAGTTGTCCTTTACAGGGCACGTGGGTTCGAATCCCACACTCTCCGCCAGAAATCTACGTCCACAAGCGGGTTTGCCGCTTGTGGGCTTTTTTCATTTCACCGCCTTTTTGGGGAATATATCCTCAGTTCTCTCCTAAAATGGGCGAGTTCTCTCCTAAAAATTGTTCGTTTTCATGCAAAAAACGCACTTTTCGAACTCTGCCCTATGTATTGGCGTATCTTCTAAATATGATACGCCTTTTTCTTAAGAGATTACTCCCAATGCCCCGCTTAAACCTTTTGCCATTGCATCCGCAGAGGACAGCTTGGAATTATAGTCCAGATGGGCATATACATTGGCGGTTGTGGAGAAGTCACTGTGACCGAGCCATTCCTGTATCTGTTTCATCGGTACGCCGTTTGCGAGCAGCAGCAAAGCGCAGCTGTGCCCTTACGGTATAATAAGGACAAATCGGAAAACCCCTTATTACCAAGGTTGCTCAAGTGTTGAAAAGCGCGCATAAGACACTAAATACAGAATGAAACAACGTACATATCACTATATATTGTTGTTTCCTGAAAACAGAGAAATTCATGAGCAATCTATCTCAAAGAGGAATTTCGGATTTGCCACCATTCTTTTTCCATTAAAATACGCCCTTTGGTGGGGGCAGGCCGGGAGGTGATAACGAACCATTTCACATAAAGGACAAACGGGCAGCAACCCGGTAATACCGATTTTTATTCATTTCAGCCGCGCAGTAACTGACGGATGTTCAGCTACTGCACGGCTTTTTTTGTTATACATCGCTTTGCTCCGACGACACAGATCGCCGGGGCTTTTTTCATTTAGACAGGAGGTTTTGAAAATGCCGGAAACTTTGAATCTGAATTAGTACCAACTGCTCCGCCGTCATGCCGTTGTACTTGATAAAGCCCATCATGGCAAAGGGGGAAGCACCCAGAATACACATCCAGCTTAGGGTTTCCGTCCCGAACTGCGGGCGGAGCAGGAAATACAAGCCCACCGCCACGCCGCAGGCAAGGACGGAAAAAATGAACTGCCGCATCGACAGCCCGAAAAACATACTCTCCGTGTGGTTGCGGATTTCCTTATTTATCTTGACTTCCAAATGGTTAAACACCTCCTGCTTGATTGTAAAATCTTTTTGAAATCCATTTACTTTCTCTGGTTCTTGGATATAATAGAGGTAGGAGCCTAAAGTATTCTTTAGATTTCAAGAACTCTGTATATCCAACTGTGCCAAGCGGTACAGCCATAAGAAAGGATGGTTTGCATGAACTTAGCAAAAATCTCTGCCAATGGGCAGATTACCGTGCCTGCCGAGATACGCCGTCTGCTCGGTCTGAAATCTGGCGACAAGATACTGTTCTTCCAGAAACCGAGCGGCGAGGTCGTCATCAACAACGCTTCTGCACAAGCAATTTATAAAGCCCAGAAAGCATTCGAGGGCGTTGCCGAGCAGATGGGCGTGTATAACGAGGATGACGTACAGGCTTTGGTTGACGAAGTGCGTTACGGAAAGGGAAGAGAATGAAGATACTTATAGATACCAACATTCTGATTTCCGCCGTGCTGTTCCCACGGTCAAAACCTGCGAAAGCATTAGTATATACCGCAGAGAACCACGAGATGGTCTTGTGTGACCAAAATCTGACGGAGCTTCGGGAAGTCCTTAACAGGAAAGCACCGCAGGCTCTGCCCGATGCGGAAGTATTACTGACGGAGCTTTCTTACGATTTAATCCCCGCTGTTCCCCACGCACAAAAGCTGATACGGGATGCAAAAGACCAGCCTATCCTAAATGCCGCCATCCTCTATGACATCGACATCATACTCACGGGTGACAAGGATTTCCTTAGTCTAAATATGGAACATCCCAAGTGCATGACCGTAGCGCAGTTTCTGGATATTGAGGGGGTGGAGCTGTAAGTTTCTACCGCTCCATCGTGTTCTTTTTCCTTGGTGCTTTCTTCTGGGACGGGTAGGGGATAAATTCTTCCTCCCCCTTGATAATGCTGAACTCTGCTTGCAAAGCTGAAATCGGAGAGTACGCCGTTGCTGTCGTTGAGGGTGAGGGAATATTTCCCGTCCTTGTAGGCAAGCTCCCTCGTGATGTCATTCTCACCGCCCGACATAAAACTGGGGATGGTGTTGTGGTTCGCCATGAGGGACACAATCTGGTCGTAGGCAGCCCTCGCCCCGTCATTGGCATAGTTGGAGCCGAAGTGCAGACTGTAGATGGTGCTGCTCGTCTGGTGGTAGGAGCCAGTGGATTCACGGCATCCCGTGACGAACTCCCACACGAGGGTCTGGGTGGCGAGCCATTTCTCGTCATCGCTCCCCGTGAGGTTATGGCGGTTGCCCTGGTATCCGTAGAGCAGGGCAAGCCCCACGGCTTTCCCCTGGTTGTCCGAGAGGGCGTTCCATGCGTCCGAGGAAGCCCGTCTTAGGGTGTTGCCCGTCTTTAGCGATACGCCGGGCTGGATGCAGAACGCCGTCTCGCCGTCCACCGACATGCGGTACTTGTACTTGCCCGTGCCGCCTGCGGTATAGCCGCCGATATTGGCACTGGAATTGTAGCGCATGGCGTTCCCGCCGCTGTCATAGGTCATGGAAAAGGAAATCGTGCCGATGTCGCCTGCCGCAAACGCCGTGGTTGCGGGCAGCATCGAAAGCACCGTGACCGCAGCCATGACAAAAGCCGCAGCCTTTCTGAAAAATTTAGGGATTCTCATAGTTACCTCCTGTAATCTGAATTGTTGTTTGCCCGACTGACCGAAAAAAAGCTGCCCGACTGGACAGCTTAAATAAATCTCTTTTTCTCGGATAGTCTTGGCAGTATCAAGGGGGAGAGGTGTGGAGAGGGGGGAAGCCGATTCCATGGCTATCCACCCATGCCGCAAAAGGGCAGACTTCGCCCTCGGTGTGCGGCTGTTCTACCTTTCCCTGTTTTTGCTCCGCTGCAAGTGGCGGTTGTAGAACTCCAACGCCTTGACAACGAAGTCCGTTTCCTGCCCTCTGGGGATGGACTTGGGGATGAGCTTGGTTATCCGCTCGTCCTTGAAGGCGGGCTTTTCTTTCTGGTTGGGCTTTTCTTTCTGGTTGGGCTTTTCCTCCTGCATGATGCTCTGGATAACCTCAGTGCTCGTCGGGAATGCCAAATACTGCTGCCTCCAGGATATCTCCGGAGATCTCCATAATCCGGTCCTCGATTTCCTGGGGATAGATATTCTCCCCGCCGGAGATGATCATATGGTTTTTCCGCCCCTCCAGATAGAGATATCCCTCTTCATCCAGATAGCCCAGATCGCCGGACCGCAGCCATCCCTCGTATACATGCTCTTCATATAGTTTGGGGCATTTGTAGTAGCCCTTCAGCAGCGAGGGACCCTGGATATGGATCTCTCCGATAGCTCCCGCAGGCAGGCTGCGCCCTTCCTCATCCACAATCTTGATGGCAAACCCAGGGATACATCGCCCCACGCTGGAACGATGCTCTTCTCTTCTGTGTTCCTGTCCGTCCAGCACTGTGACCACAGACCCCATCTCTGTCATGCCGTAGGACTGAATAAATTCGCAGTTTGGGAACATCTCCATGGCGCGTTCCAGCACACTCCGGGAAGCCGGGCAGGTACTGTAGGAAACCACCTTTACACTGTCCAGGCAGTACTTCCTCTTCTCTCCTGCCAGACACAGCGCCTTTAACACAGTGGGAATGGTGCCAATCCGGTTTACCCGGTACTGCTCCACGCTGGCCAGATACGCATCCGGGTCAAAATTCCGGATCAGGATGGTGGTGCCGCCGCTCATCAGCTCCATATAGGGGCCGATGCTGGCCACATGGAACATCTGGCACATAGCCTGATACACCTCATTCTGAGAAAATCCCATGATCTCCCGGCACAGCACCATCTCACTGATAAAGCTTTTGTGACTGTGCATAACACATTTAGGCGTTCCGGTAGTGCCGCTGGTGTGCACATGCATTAAAATGTCATCCTCTTCTGTGTCCACTGCGGTGAACTGACTGCTCTCCCGGGACAGAAGCTGATCGTATTCGGAGGGTTCGCCTTTCCGGCTGGTCATGTGGATCAGGGGGATCCTCCCGCTTAGCAGCCGCTTTAGCTCCTCCTCCCAAGCCTCATTTTCTATCTGTACAAAGGCCAGGCTACAGTCATTAAACTCCAGCAGATTCACCAGCTCCCTGGGAGAGAGACGCCAGTTAATATTCACTGCCGTGACCCCATTCCTGGCGCACCCCAGCATAATCTCGAAATAGTCGATACAGTTAACAGAGATGATTCCCACATGCCCATACCGGGCGGCAAACCGGCGGATCAGGTTTGCCGCCCGGTTGGAATTATTATCCAGCTGTGAATAGGTAATGGAATCCTCCCTGCAGTAAATAGCCGTCTTGTCCGGTGTCTGCTCCACTGCCCTGTCCAAAATATGCCCGAACCGGTAATCCTGCCCCCGGGAAGCTTTGCTCATCTCTCTCACCGCTTTCTATCTCTGATTATAAACAGGCTTTCTCTTTTCGATAAAAGCATTAACCGCTTCTTCAAAATCATATTCCCGGCTGCATCCTGCCATGGCCTCAGCCTCATCCTGACTGAATTCTCCGTCCAGCTGCTGATAAAAATACTTGAACAGCAGCCGCTTCTGTACTCCCATGACCCTGGTAGGCTTGGACGCCAGCTTATTTGCAAAGGCATAGGTCACCTCCGCCAGCTTATCTTCCTCCGCCAGCATCGTGGCAAGGCCGATCCTTACAGCCTCCTCCCCCTTTACCGGCTCTCCGGTCATCATCATCCGCTCCGCCTTATCCACGCCGATAAGCTTAGTCAGAGTCAGGATACTTCCTGTATCCCCGCAAAGCCCCATATTGATAAATGCCATCACCAGCTTCGTTGACGGGGTTACCACCCGGAAATCACAGGCCAGGGCACAGCTGAAACCGGCTCCGGCCGCAGAGCCGTTCACCATGGCGATGACTGGCTTTGGGCACTTGCGGATGGCGCGGCTCATCTCCCCTGCGTGAAGTACATTTTCCTTCTGAATGTAGGTTCCTTCCTCGATCTTCTGCTTAAACCACTGGATATCTCCCCCGGCAGAGAAGAATCTGCCTTTTCCGGTAATAACGATGGCCCCCACTCCGGGATCCGCCCCCAGCTTTTCCATATAATCGCGGATTTCCCCATAAGATTCTGTGGCAAAGGCATTGCCAAATTCTGGCCGGTTCAGCGTTAAGGTTGCCACCCGTCCCTCCTGTGAAAATTCAATTGTTGACATATTCCCTCTCCTTCCTTTTCCTTAATTTAATCCAAACTCTTTCAAAATCTTCTCCGTGTCTGCTCCCAAAGCCGGCGCCTTTTCGTAGCCATTCAGCTCAAAGCTGCGGAACTGGACGCATGGATTTGCCATGGTAATGGTTTTCCCGGATGGATAGGTGTGCTCATACAGGTACTGATTCTCCAAAGCCTGCCGGCTCCCGTGAATGTCCTTAATATGTCGCAGGATGGTGTGAACCACCTTCTCCTCGGTGAGGATCCGATCCACCTCTGCGGAATCACACAAAATCGCCCTCTTTTCCAGTTCCATAATCGCATCCCTGCGGTTTTCCGGAATAAAGGTAGCCTTCTGGGTATTGAAACGGGGATGATCGATCAGATCCTCACATTTCCACGCCCGGCAGAACTTGGGCCAGTCACGATTATACTGCTCCACCACGCACAGCACCCATTTCCCGTCCTTTGTTTTCAGCGGAACTCCCATAGGGCCTCCCTGGTAACGGCCCCGGGGCCACTGATAGCCATACTGAGTCCCGGTACTCATCTGGGCCATGGCCCACACAGCCGTTCCGTAAAGGCTTACACATACACAGTCCCCCATGCCGGTTTTCGTTCTCTGGTAAAGGGCGGTTCCCACTGCGCCGGCCAGGATGGTGCCGCAGCTGATATCCGCGATTCCCATAGGAATGTACACTGGATATCCTCCCTCCACCGGAACGCTCATATCCTGAAGGAAGCCGGAGTCTGCCCAGAAGGCCACGCTGTCAAACCCAGGATCATTTGCCTTCTCCCCCTTTTCCCCATAAGCCGCCAGAAGGGCATAAATCAGCTTAGGGCAGCGCTCCTTTACACTGTCATAATCAAGGCCCATTGACTTTAAGACCTCCGGGCGGTTATTGGTAACAAAAACATTGTATTTCCCTCCTGCTCCCATTACGATTATGACACAGCAGCATATCCTCTTTGTCAGGCATTTCCCTCTGTCAGGAGTCCTGCATGGCAGGGCGGCAGCCTTCTGAATACACCGCAAAGCAGGACGCAGCAAAAAATATAAAAGAAAGGAAATATTGCAGATCATGAATATTTTAGTGTGCGCAAAGCAGGTTCCGGATACCACGGAAATCCGGATCGATCCAGTAAAGCATACGCTGATTCGCGACGGGGTTCCCAGTATCTTGAATCCTTTCGATTCCTATGCGCTGGAAATGGCCCTCCGCATCAGGGATTCTGTGGGAGGAAGGGTTACTGTACTTTCCATGGGCCCTGCCCAGGCAAAAAACATGTTGAGAGAATGTCTTTCTGTCGGCGCTGATAAAGCCTGGCTCTGTACTGACCGGGTCTTCGGAGGCTCTGACACCCTGGCAACCAGCTTTATTTTAAGCAGTGCCGTCAAAGCCCTGGAAGAGCGGGAGGGAAAATTTGATCTGATTCTCTGCGGAAAACAGGCCATCGACGGAGACACGGCTCAGGTGGGCCCGGAAATCGCCGAGCATCTGGGCTATCCTCAAGTAACCTATGCTGTGGAAATTGCAGCTGGCGACGGATCTGTCACCGTAAAACGGGAGGCAGAAAATGGTTGGGAACAGATCCTGGTAAAAACTCCCTGCCTGATTACTGCAACAAAACCGGCATTTGATCTGAGATTTCCTACCCTTAAAGGAAAAATGAATGCCCGCAAGGCAGAGATCCCCCACCTTACCAATGAGGAGCTGCACCTGGATGTGTCCCGAACCGGCCTGAAAGGTTCTCCCACCAAGGTAAAATCCACCTTCACCCCTCCGGTAAAGGAAGGAGGCGTCATCATCCAGGAGGATTCCGATGAGCAATCTGCCAGAAGGGCAGTGGCACAATTAAGTACAGCACACATTATTTAAGTGAGGTAAGGGAATATGGCAAATGATTTATTTGTTTTTATCGAAACCAATCCTGACGGCACTGCAAAAAATGCCGGTCTGGAGCTATTAAACCCGGGAGCTGGTCTGGCGAGAGAGCAGGGCGGCGCCCTGGCTGCCGTAGTCATCGGCTGCAATGTGGATACTGCCGTCCAAAGCGCCGGCCGATACGGCGCTGAAAAAATATATGTGATCGACGGTCCGGAGTACCGTCAATACACCACCGACGCCTATGTAAATGCTATGTGCCGTCTTTTGGAAGAAGAAAGGCCTTCCACTGTGCTGATCGGCGCCACTCCCAATGGCCGCGACATGGGGCCCAGAATCAGCTGCCGGTTGAAGACCGGCCTCACTGCTGACTGCACACAGCTGGCCATCGACCCGGAGACTAAAAAAGTGGTCTGGACACGTCCGGCCTTCGGCGGCAATCTGATGGCCAATATCCTGTGTCCGGAGCATCTGCCTCAGATCGGCACTGTCCGCCCCGGTGTTTTTAAAAAGGCGGAACGGCAGGAGCCCTTCAATGTTCAGATCCTTCCGAAGGATATCCATATCAGCCCTGCCGAAATCCGCACACAGGTGCTGGAGTTCATTACAGAGGCTGCCGGGGAGCTGGTGGATTTGGAAGGAGCAGAGATCATTGTATCCGGAGGGCGGGGCTTAGGATGTGCCGAAGGCTTTGCTCTCATCCAGCAGTTGGCTGACGTGCTGGGCGGTACGGTGGGCGCCTCCAGGGCAGCTGTGGATGCCGGCTGGATCAGCCATGCCCACCAGGTGGGGCAGACTGGTAAAACCGTTGGCCCCAAGCTTTACATCGCCTGCGGAATCAGCGGGGCGATCCAGCACGCCGCAGGTATGAGCAGCAGTAAAACCATAGTCGCCATCAATCGGGATCCGGAAGCCCCTATTTTCCATATAGCTGATTATGGAATCGTAGGAGATCTGCACGCGGTCATCCCTGTGCTGGTCGAGGAAATCAAGAAGCTGAAGAATTAAATCATCTTCACAAAAATAAGAAGGAGGTATTTTATGGATTACACAGGTTACATTATCACAGAGGAGCAGAAGGATATCCGGGACATGGTAAATGAATTTGCCACCAGGCAGATCATGCCCCGTGCAGCAGAGTTTGACGTAAAAGGCGAGCTGGACTGGGAGTCCTATAATAAAGCCTGCGAAATGGGCCTGCTCTGCCCTGACATCCCGGAGCAGTACGGCGGATCCGGAATGGATGCCATGACCAGCTCCATCATCCGCGGCGACGCTGGACTGGGCTTAACCTTAAGCGGCAACGGGCTGGGGATCAAGCCCATCATGCTGGCCGGAAATGAGCAGCAGAAGCAGAGAGTGGCAGATATTATCTTAAGCGACAAGCCTGGCAGAGATCCCCGCTGGCCTCAAAAGCGATTTGGCTTTGCCGCCTTCGCCCTGACTGAGCCAGATGCCGGCTCAGATGCCGGGGCATGCCGCACCACCGCAGAAAAGGCGGGGGACGAGTATATTCTCAATGGCAGAAAGTGCTTTATTACTAATGCCCCCTATGCGGATATCTTCACAGTCATCGCAACCATCGACCGGAGCCTGGGCTATAAGGGCCTTACCATGTTTCTGGTAGACGCCCACGCTGAAGGAGTCTCCATCGGCAAGCATGAGGACAAAATGGGGATCCGTCAGTCCGCCACCTCTGACATTATCCTGGAGAATGTCCATGTCCCGGCGGGAAACCGAATCGGGGCAGAGGGGCAGGGCTTCCCCATGGCCATGAAAACGCTGGAGCAGGGCCGTGCAGCCATCGGCTCCGCCTGCTGCGGCGTGATGCGGGCCGCCTATGAAACCGCCATAAAATATGCCCAGGAGCGGACCACCATGGGCAAGCCTATCTATAAAAATCAGGGAATCCTCTTTAAGCTTGCGGATATGCAGATTGCCATTGAGACTACCCGCCAGTTCGGCCTTTATGTAGCTGCCCTGGTGGATGCCAAGGACCCCCAGGCCTCGGTATTAGGCCCGATTGCGAAAACCTACGCATCCGACGCCCTGCAGAAGGTAGTCACAGAAGCAGTCCAGATCCTGGGCGGCTACGGATATATGCGGGATTATCCGGTAGAAAAGCTGATGCGTGATGCGAAAATTTTCCAGATCTTCGAGGGCACCAATGAGATCCAGCGGATGATCATCGGAAATAATGGGATCAAGGCCAACCGGATTAAGAATTAAGGGACCCACTTTCCTATGATATAAAAAATCAGCCAGCCGGATCCGCTCCGCGCTGGCTGATTTCCACTATTTAAAAAATTCATGTCCTCCATGGCTGAACAGGAAACTTAAGCTGCCGTCAAACCACCGTACATTACCGTCATAGGATGCGCTCCGGTTCATAAAATAAAGCGCTCCCTGGGAGTAATCCTCCCCATCCAAAGCCCGGTTTACACATTCGATGGTGTCCTCTGTCACCTGTACCCGGTTGATGGAGCCATTGCTCACCGGTGAAAACTGGGATTTCTCATAGACAACACTGGTAATATCGTCTGGAAACTCACTGCTCCGCACCCGGTTCATGATCACATTGGCAACCAGGATCTTCCCCCGGCTGTCGCAGCCCCCAGCCTCTGCCTGGACGATCTGCAGCATCACCTGATAATCCTCTTCACTGTATGGTATCCGAAGGGCCGCCCTTCTGGCCTCCTCTTCCTTTTTTCGAACTGCTTCCTCCGCCTGCCTGGCCGCATCGGCCACCTGCTGCACACGGATTTCCTTCTGCGCCTGACCCACACGATCTCGCACCGCCTGCTCGGACTCCAGCTTCACCAACGTATCTTCTTTTAATACATCTCCGATCAAGGCGCTTCCCTTCTCGGATCCTTCTTCCGCCTTTCCTGTCATTCCCTTTGCTAATGAGCCATACACTCCTGCTCCTGGCTGATCCTGGGACGCCAGCCAGCCCTCAAGCACTGCTCCATCGCCAAAGGCCTCTGCATCCGCCCTCTGGCCCCCCAGCCCGTCTCTCGGACCTTCTCCGATAAGGGAGGAGCCTAATCCGTAGCCCAGCTTATCTTCCTCCGTCTGTACCCCTGCTCCGGCGGCAAAGGCATTTTTCCCGCTTCCTCCAAAACAGGCCATGGAAAAAGCCACAACTGAAATTACCATGCAGCTGGTCGTAAACATGGCCCCGTGCAGATACATCTGCCGAAGCGCCCTTACGACAGCAGCCTGGATAACCTGAAAAAGGGTTTGAAAAAATAAGTGCAATGAACGCATATACATCCACCTCGTCTCTCAAATCGCTGCTGCTCACATGTCAGGCGGTGCCTGACTGTCTCAGCTCTTCCTTGCCGCAAAAGCAGGCATCCCCCACTTTGGCGTCATTTCCGGGTTAACAAGGCACATTATATGGGAAACCATATCTTTCTGTCAATGGCACTTTTCTACTTTTGGCGTTTTTCTTGCCTGGAAATGATTGACTTTTATATTTTTATTTAATTTATACAATATTCGCAGTAAATTCCAAGTATTTTTTATTCAGTTTCCATGTATTATTTTTACGTTTTTGTTACATTTCCGTTACTTTTTATATTTCAAAATTTTGTAAATTACTTTTGTCATGATTTTATGTTAAATATATAGTCTATTTATCATTCTTTTTGAGGTATTTTTTCGTCCTTATTTTCATCGCAAGGACCGCGCAGATCAACAAAAAATCCCCACTTTCGCTAAAAAGCAGGGATTTTGTCTCTCTTGCTCTATGGATCCTTAAGCTTCATTAATATAATTTACCAAGCCGCCGGCCGTAATGATTTTCTGCATAAATTCCGGAAATGGCTGTCCGGTGAAGGAGGCTCCGGTGGTTTTATCAGTGATCACGCCGCTGTCAAAATCCACCTCCACCTCATCGCCAGCCTGAATCGCTTTCGCCGCTTCCGGGCATTCGATGATGGGAAGCCCGATATTAATTGCATTCCGGAAGAAAATCCGTGCAAAGGTCTCCGCGATTACGCAGCTGATCCCCGCGCATTTTAATGCCAGAGGCGCATGCTCTCTGGAGGAACCGCAGCCAAAATTTTTATTGGCCACCATAATGTCCCCCTTCTGCACCTTGTGAATAAATTCCTTATCAATATCCTCCATGCAGTGCTTCGCCAGCTCCTCTCCCTGGGTGGCATTTAAGTACCGTGCAGGAATAATTACATCGGTATCTACATTATCTCCGTATTTAAATACATGTCCCTTTGCTTTCATGGTCCTTCTCCTTTCCTACAGCTCACAGGGGCAGGCGATTCTGCCCAGCACCGCGCTGGCCGCCGCTACTGCCGGGCTTGCCAGATAGATCTCTGAGCCAGTGTGACCCATGCGCCCTACGAAGTTCCGGTTAGTGGTGGAGATGCAGCGCTCCCCCTCTGCCAGTATGCCCATATAGCCGCCCAGGCAGGGACCGCAGGTAGGAGTGCTGACCACGGCCCCGGCCTCGATGAAAATCTCCAGCAGCCCCTCTCTCATAGCCTGGAGATAGATAGCCTGTGTAGCCGGAATCACGATGCAGCGTACACCCTTTGCCACCTTACGCCCCTTCAGCACCTGGGCTGCAGCCCGCATATCATCCATACGTCCATTGGTGCAGGAGCCGATGACCGCCTGATCGATGGGGATCTCTCCAACCTGGTCGATGGTTCGCGTATTCTCCGGAAGATGGGGGAAGGAAACCGTAGGCTTCAGCTGAGATAAGTCTATCACATAGGTCTCCTCATACTCTGCATCCTCATCCGCCTCATAGATGGTAAATTCCCTCTTAGAATGCTCCTTCATGTACTGGATGGCCAGATCATCCACCGGGAAGATCCCGTTCTTTCCGCCAGCCTCGATGGCCATATTACAGATGGTAAACCGGTCATCCATGGTCAGATTTTTAATCCCGTCACCGGTAAATTCCATAGACTTATACAATGCTCCGTCCACGCCGATCATGCCGATGATGTGCAGGATCACATCCTTTCCGCTGACCCACTTGGCCGGCTTCCCCACCAGCTCAAAGCGGATGGCGGAAGGCACCTTAAACCAGGCCTTCCCGGTAACCATAGCCGCCGCCATATCGGTGCTCCCCACTCCGGTGGAGAAAGCCCCCAGGGCGCCATAGGTACAGGTGTGGGAGTCTGCACCGATCACCGCATCCCCGGCCACCACCAGGCCCTTTTCCGGAAGAAGCGCGTGCTCGATGCCCATCTCCCCCACATCAAAATAATTGGTAATTTCATGCTTGCAGGCAAACTCCCGGCAGCACTTACAGTTTTCCGCGGATTTAATGTCCTTATTTGGGATAAAGTGATCCATAACCAGAGCAATCTTATCCTTATTAAATACCTCCTGGTTGTTCATCTTCTTCATCTCATGAATGGCCACTGGCGATGTGATATCATTCCCCAGCACCAGATCCAGCTCCGCCTCAATCAGCTGTCCTGCCACAACTTGTGGAAGGCCTGCGCGGGCAGCTAAAATCTTTTGCGTCATTGTCATTCCCATGAAATTCATCCTCCTGAATCGCAGCTATATTATGTTCTGTTATTTCTTTTTATTTCTCGCTTTACATTCTATCACAAGTATTGTTATAATAAAAATACATAATATGAATAGAATCTATGAATTTAAGTTATAAAATTAAGAGTGCATCTACGCCAGGGCAAGCCGCTGCCTGCCCGGCAGTACAGCCAGGGAGGGCGCCATGGAACAAAATTTATCCCAATACAAAATCTTCTACGAGGTGGCAAAGGCCGGGAATATTTCCAAGGCGGCCAAGGAGCTTTACATCAGCCAGCCCGCCATCAGCAAGGCCATCAGCAAGCTGGAGGACAGCCTGAATGTAATCCTCTTTACCAGAAGCTCCCGGGGCGTTCATCTGACGCCGGAGGGGGAGCTGCTATTTGGACATGCCCAGGCCGCATTCCAGGCTCTGGAAGCGGGGGAGCAGGAGCTAAAGCGTATCCGCGAGTTTCATATCGGGCATCTGCGGATCGGGGTCAGCAATACCCTGTGCAAATACATCCTGCTGCCTTATCTGAAAAATTTTATTGAGCAGTATCCCCATATAAAAATCACCATCGAGAGCCAGGCCACCGCGAAAACCATCTCTATGCTGGAGCAGCACGCTTTGGATGTAGGCCTGGTGGCGGAGCCCTCCATCCACTCCGGCCTTTCCTTTATCCCGGTAATGGATATCCAGGACACATTCGTCAGCACCCGGCATTATCTGAATAACCTGTACCTTCGCGAGGGGAAGGATGCGGATCTGTTTCACTGCGGAAACATCATGCTCCTGGACCAGAATAACATGACCCGGCATCACGTGGACGAATATATGAAGGAGCATGCCATTGAGCCGAAGCAAATTCTGGAGGTGACCACCATGGATCTGCTGATTGAGTTTGCGAAAATCGGACTTGGGGTTGCTTGTGTGATTAAGGAGCTGGTGCAGAAGGAGCTGGACTCGGGGAGGCTTTTCGAAGTTTCTCTGGCCTGTCCCATTCCCAAAAGGACCATCGGATTTGCCTTCCAGGGAGGAAGCCAGTCCAATGCACTAAAGACATTTCTGGAATTTTTGTATTAAGGGAAGGCTTTCTACCCTTTTCTCTTGCTTTTAACTATTAATGTGATCTGATCCGGCACAGAATTATAATATCTAACGCATAAAAAAGAACCGCTGCAGCCTGATATAATTCCTCTGCAGCGGCCCTTAAAATCCCTGGGTCAATTAGTTGTTAATCAGCTTATCGCCGTCATTCCAGCTATAGAGCTTCCGAAGCTCTGCACCCACCTTCTCTAAGGGATGCTCTGCCTCCTGCTTTCTCATAGCATTGAAGTGGGGGCATCCAGCCTGATTCTCCAGCAGCCACTCCTTGGCAAAGGAGCCATCCTGGATGTCAGCCAGAATCTTCTTCATGGTCTTCTTAGTCTCGTCGGTAACGATCTTGGGTCCGGTGATGTAGTCGCCGTACTCAGCAGTATTGGAAATGGAGTATCTCATCCCGGCGAAGCCGCTCTCATAGATCAGGTCTACGATCAGCTTCATCTCATGGATACACTCAAAGTATGCATTCTCCGGTGCATATCCGGCCTCAACCAAGGTCTCAAAGCCAGCCTTCATTAAGCCGGTCACGCCGCCGCATAATACAGCCTGCTCGCCGAACAGATCCGTCTCTGTCTCTACCCGGAAGGTCGTCTCCAGCACGCCAGCTCTGGCTCCGCCTAAAGCCTGGGCATAGGCCAGCGCCTTCTCCAGGGCCTTTCCAGTAGCATCCTGATGTACCGCTACCAGGCATGGGGTTCCTCTGCCTCTCTGGTATTCGCTTCTCACCGTATGTCCAGGAGCCTTAGGAGCAATCATGGTTACGTCCACATCTGCCGGGGGAATGATCTGTCCGAAATGAATAGCAAAGCCATGAGCGAACATTAACATATTTCCAGCTTCCAGATTCGGAGCAATATCCTCCTTGTACAGCTTGGCCTGCTTCTCATCATTGATCAGAATCATGATGATATCCGCCTTCTTTGCCGCCTCGGCTGCAGTATATACCGCAAAGCCCTGTGCCTCGGCCTTCGCCCAGGAACGGCTCCCCTCATAAAGCCCCACGATTACATTGCATCCCGACTCCTTTAAATTCAGCGCATGGGCATGTCCCTGGCTGCCGTAGCCGATGATGGCAATCGTCTTGCCCTCTAATAAGGACATATTACAATCTTCCTGATAATAAATCTTAGCCATTTCTCTTTCCTCCATCTTAACTGTTCCATGAATTTTAACACTTATGTTAAAGGCATTATGCCGACGACTCTCTGTCCGCCTTTGGCATGGCCTCTAGCTAACACCTCGCAGGCCTTCCGTAAGGCTCCTAGGGCAGATACCGGATATCCTCCGCCCCTCTCTCCAGGCCAGTAAGCCCGGTCCTGGCCAGCTCCAAAATCTCATAATCCTCCAAAAGATTAATCAGAGCATCCAGCTTGGACTGATCGCCGGTAAGCATTACTGTAAGAGAATCCTTTCCTACATCCACAATGGTGGCGCGGAAAATATCCGCAATGGCATTCACCGCCTGCCTCTGGCTGGCATCTGCCCTCACCTTTACCATAATCAGCTCCCGGTACACGGACCTGCCAGCCGGCAGTTCCTTGATATCCCGAACATCCTCCAGCTTCCGCAGCTGGTTCTCAATCTGAACCAAAACCTCGTGATCCCCTAAAGAAACCACAGTCATGCGGGAATACCTGGGATCTGCCGTAACCCCTACCGTAAGGCTTTCAATATTATACCCACGGCGGCTGAAAAGTCCCGCCACCCGGGCCAGTACACCTGCCGTATTATCCACTAATAAAGATAAAACAATTCGATTGTCGTTCATATTATCACTCGCCTTCGCATTCTTTGCAAATTATCAAACTCTATCATAGCAACGCACATCCTATTTGTCAAATGAATAATTTGAATAGTTATCATATTCTGTAGTTATAGAATGATTTGTTTTATTACATAAATAGAAAATAAAGGAAATTATATGCGTTTTACCCTTATTTTGTACTAATTATTTCCATTTATTACTATAAGTTTATTAATCGACCTACGGTTAATTTATCTTTTTTATCCGCTGGACGAATTACCTTCCTGGATTTCTCCCTGCAGTGTTAGATTTCCGAAATTTGGTCCCATAGAGGCAGGCTGTTTTAGATATATATAATACAGGCACTAGATAATCAGCACACGAGTCAGCTCCACTGCATCCTTTACAATCTGCTCCGCCCCGGCAGCTTCTAATTCCTCTCTGCTCCCATAGCCAAAAAGCACCCCCACACAGGCAATCCCATTTTCCCTGGCACCGATGATATCATGCTCCCGATCCCCTACCATAACCGCTGACTCAGCCTGAATGCCCTCCCGCTCCATTACATAGCGGATCACATCTCCCTTTTTCACCCGTGTCTCCTCCAGATCCGCCCCTCCTACAAAGGTAAAAAACTCTCCCATCCGGAAATGACCTATAATCCTTCTGGCGAAAACCTCCGGCTTAGAAGTCGCCACAAACAACCGTTTCCCTGCCCCCTTCAGCTCCCCAAGCATTTTTCGAATCCCCGGAATCTCTTCATTCTCCAGGATGCCCTTTTCTGCATAATATTCCCGGTAAACCAACACCGCCTCCCTTGCCTGTTCTTCAGAAAACTGGTAATACCGCCGGAAGCTGTCGGTTAAGGGAGGCCCGATAAATGGCGTAAGCTGCCTCAAATCCGGCTCCTCAATGCCGTAATGGCGCAGAGCATACTGTACCGATTTTGTAATCCCCACCATAGGGTCTGTTAATGTCCCGTCCAGATCAAATAAAATGTTCTCTCTTGTCATAATCCCTCTCCTAATAAAAGCGCTGGCTAAACGCTCTTTCCCCGCTTATGCCAGCGCCACTCGCTATAATATCTACATCTGTATCAATCTGTCTCCAGCGCCTCCTACAGTCCCTCTGCCAGAGAAGCCGCACCAGAAGCGTCAAAGCGATAATTTACACCATCGATGAGCCTCACCGTATCCCGAAGCATCCTCCCGGACTCATCCATCCAGTAACGGGCTCCCTGCTCCTCATACCAGCCAGTATTCACATAGCCGTTTCCATCAAAACGATACCATTCCCCATCGATCTCCTGCCAGCTGGAGCTAGGCCAGCTTCCCCGGCTGTTCTGATACCACAAATGCTCTCCATCCTGGACCCAGCCCACATAGTCCTTTATGGCGCTGCACACGCCCTTTTCATCAATCTGATAGATCAGTCCATCCAGCTTGCATACCTGATTTGTCAGCATCCTGCCGTCATTTCCCAGCCAGTATTTCTTTTTCTTCTTTGTATCCCGATACCAGCCAGTCTGCATATAGCCTCTGTCATTAAAATGATACCAGCCTCCGTCGATCTCCTCCCAGCTGCCCTTCGGGTAACTGCCGTCCTCTCTCTCGTACCAACGGCCATTATCATCCTGCTTCCAGCCAGCGCCATAAGCTGTAACCGGGAGCGCTGTCAAAAGAGCTGCCGCAGCCAAAAGGGAGATGGCTTTTTTCCTGTAATTTCTTCTCATATTATCCTGCCTTTCTTAACCTTTCATTGATTTTCCATAGGTGAAATCTTTTTTAATCATAGCACAGGTTTAGCAAAAAGACAATCGTGCGGCGGAAATCTCCTGATGGTGCAAATTGCTATTTAAGTGAGTCGCTGTGATCGCGAAAGTCTGGGGGATCGCTAGCTGAGTGTGTGTCGCAACCCGGTAGGATTCGCTGGCCGAGTGTGTGTCGTTACCTATTAGGATTCGCTGGCTAAGTAGGTGTCGTTACCCATTAGGAAATCCAAGGTTTCGGGGTATGGGTGCAGGCGCATATTCGCCGGGAAGCTACGCGCCCCAGCAGCCGGGTCCCAACGTCACCGCGCTCTCGCTC
>CATOJE010000068.1 GCA_951800145.1 uncultured Lachnospiraceae bacterium
GCGTAGCTTCCCGGCGAATATGCGCCTGCACCCATACCCCGAAACCTTGGATTTCCTAACGGGTAGCGACGTATACCCGGCTGGCGCTTCCTAACGGGTTGCGACACGCACTTGGCCAGCGAATCCTACCGGGTTGCGACACACACTCAGCCAGCGACCCCCCAGACTTTCGCGATCACAAAGACTCACTTAAATAGCAATAAATGAAACTACAAGAAAACGGAGGCCCCCCATGATTAAAGCAGGAATTATCGGAGCAACTGGCTACGCCGGAGGCGAATTAGCCCGTCTTCTGCTCCAGAGAGAGGACATAGAAATTACCTGGTTCGCATCCAAGAGCTATGTGGATCAGGACTACGCATCCATTTACCAGAATATGTACCAGCTGACCGATGCCCAGTGCAAGGCAGATGATATGAAACAGATGGCAGAGGAGGCAGATGTGATATTCACCGCTACCCCTCAGGGGCTCTGCGCTTCCCTGATCAGCGAGGAAATTTTATCCAGAGCAAAGGTGATTGACCTGAGTGCTGACTTCCGTATTAAGGATGTGGCAGTATATGAGGCCTGGTATAAGCTTAAGCATGCGGCTCCACAGTTTATTCAGGAGGCAGTTTATGGGCTGCCGGAGATTAATCGGGAGAGGATTCAGGAGGCCAGGCTGATTGCCAATCCGGGATGTTATCCTACCTGTACCTTTTTATCGGTCTATCCTCTGGCAAAGGAAGGGCTGATTGATTTGTCTACTCTGATTGTGGATGCCAAGTCTGGCACCTCAGGGGCAGGGAGAGGAGCCAAGGTGAATAATCTATATTGTGAAGTGAATGAGAGTATCAAGGCATATGGAGTGGCAGGCCATCGCCACACGCCGGAGATCGAGGAGCAGCTGTCCTATGCAGCAGGAAAGCCGGTTACGATTAATTTTACTCCCCATCTGGTTCCTATGGATCGAGGGATTCTGGTGACAGCTTATGCTTCCCTGGCCAGAGATGTGTCCTATGAGGAGGTAAAGGCAGTGTATGACCAGTATTATGAGAAGGAGCGCTTTGTCCGGGTGCTGGCAAAGGATGTATGTCCGGAGACGCGCTGGGTGAAGGGGAGTAATTTTGTGGATGTTAATTTTAAGATCGATCCCAGGACAAAGCGTATCATTATGATGGGGGCAATGGATAATATGGTAAAGGGCGCAGCAGGACAGGCGATTCAGAATATGAATCTGATATTTGGCCTTCCGGAGGATAAGGGGCTTCGTCTGGTTCCCATGTTCCCGTAAGAAGCATTTGGGGAAATATAAAGGACAGCTATGTAAGGAATGGCTATGTAAGGAGCGGCTATGGCAGGGACATTTGATATTATTATCCGGGAGATGATGCCGGAGGATTATGATGGGGTTTATACACTTTGGATGAGTATAAAGGGATTTGGCATCCGCTCCATCGACGATTCCAGGGAAGGGGTGGAACGATTCTTAAAGCGGAACCCCACCACCAGCGTGGTAGCAGTGCAGAACGGGCGGATTATCGGCGACATTTTGTGCGGCCATGACGGGCGGACCGGATATTTTTATCATGTGTGTGTGGCAAAGGAATACAGGAAGCACGGGGTGGGATATAAGATGGCTAATTCCTGCATGGCGGCTTTAAAGCGGGAAGGGATTAATAAGGTAAGCCTCATCGCCTTTAAATCCAATGTGGTGGGAAATGCCTTTTGGAAGGGATTGGGCTGGACCAGCCGGGATGATGTGAATTTTTATGATATTGTGCTGAATGAAGAAAATATTACGAATTTTATTCAGTAAGGCTTTTATTGAAGAGAAAATATAAGAGAGGGCAAATTATGAAGCAGATAGAAGGCGGTGTTACAGCGGCTAAGGGCTTTCAGGCTGCATCCTGTGCAGCCGGAATTAAATACCGGGATCGGGAGGATATGGCATTAATATACAGTGAGGCGCCATGCCGGTCAGCGGGAACTTTTACCACAAATCTGGTTAAGGCGGCCCCTGTGAAGTGGGATCAGAAGCAGGTGGCAGGCGGGGAGGCTGCTCACGCAGTGGTGGTGAATGCGGGGATAGCCAATGCCTGCACCGGGGAGCAGGGAATGGAGTACTGCCGGCAGACGGCCCAGGCAGCGGCGAAGGCGCTGGGGATCTCTGAAAACGCAGTGCTGGTGGCGTCTACCGGGGTGATCGGAATGCAGCTTCCTATGGAACGGATTACCGCTGGGGTGGAGCAGATGGCAGGCAGCCTGGGCTCCTCGCTGGAGCAGGGGGAGGCTGCCTCCAGGGCGATTATGACCACGGATACAAGGAATAAGCAGGTAGCAGTGGAATTTGAGGCGGGGGGCAGAACTGTGACCATAGGCGGCATGTGCAAGGGCTCCGGGATGATCCACCCGAATATGTGTACTATGCTAAGCTTCCTTACCACAGACGCCGCCATCAGCAAGGAGCTTTTGATGGAAGCGCTGCAGGAGGATATTAAGGATACCTATAATATGATTTCAGTGGATGGGGATACATCCACCAATGATACAGTTCTCCTCCTGGCCAATGGCCTGGCAGGGAATCCGGAGATTACCCAGAAGGGCGAGGATTACGACCGATTTTGCAAGGCGCTGAATCTGGTGAATGAGACCTTGGCGAAGAAGATGGCAGGGGATGGGGAAGGCTGTACGGCCTTGTTTGAGGTGAAAATCCTGGGTGCTGAGTGCAAGGAGCAGGCGGTTACTCTGGCAAAGTCGGTGATTACATCGAATCTGACGAAGGCTGCTATCTTCGGCCATGATGCCAACTGGGGAAGGATCCTCTGCGCCATGGGATATTCCGGGGCCTGGTTTGATCCGGAGAAGGTGGATTTATTCTTCGAGAGCGCCGCCGGAAGGCTGCAGATTATCCAGGATGGTGTGGCTGTGGATTACAGCGAGGAGGAGGCCACCAGGATTCTTTCCCAGCCGGAGGTAACTGCAGTGGCGGATATAAAGATGGGAGATGCTACAGCCACAGCCTGGGGCTGTGACCTGACCTTTGACTATGTGTCCATTAATGCAGATTACCGGTCATAGAGACGGGTGAGAGGCTGATTTCGTATACGGGCGATCTATGGGATAATGGCAGGCAAATATAATCCAGTCAAGACGCTAGGGAGACATGGGGAGTGACTGATAAGAAAGTGAGGGATAAGAGATGGAAATGGATCCGATTATTATGCAGAAGGCAGCTACACTGATAGAGGCGCTGCCTTATATCCAGCGGTTTAACCGGAAAATCATCGTGGTGAAGTATGGGGGAAGCGCCATGGTGGATGAGGAGCTGAAGCGCCACGTGATTCAGGATGTGGTGCTGCTAAAGCTTACTGGCTTCAAGCCGATCATTGTACATGGAGGAGGTAAGGAGATCAGCCGGTGGGTGAACAAGGTAGGGATGGAGCCGCGCTTTGTTAATGGCCTTCGGGTAACGGATGAGCCCACCATGGAGATCGCAGAGATGGTGCTTAACAAGGTGAATAAAAGCTTAGTCCAGCTGGTAAATGAGCTGGGGGTCAAGGCAGTGGGCATCAGCGGGAAGGACGGCATGATGCTAAGATGCAAAAGGAAATACTCTGGCGGTCAGGATATCGGCTATGTAGGCGAGGTGGAGGAGGTAAATCCGAAAATTATTTATGATTTATTAGAGAAGGATTTCCTTCCTATCATTTGCCCCATCGGCTATGATGAAACCTTTTCCTCTTATAATATCAATGCAGATGACGCAGCCTGCGCCATAGCCACAGCTATGAAGGCGGAGAAGCTGGCGTTTCTGACGGATGTGGAGGGAGTTTACCGGGATTTTGAGGATAAGGATTCTCTGATCTCGGAGATGACGGCAGATGAGGCTCAGGCCTTTGTAGACGGCGGCGGCCTGGGCGGCGGGATGCTTCCGAAAATCCAAAACTGCATTGACGCCATCCACAGTGGTGTATCGCGGGTGCATATTCTGGATGGACGGATTCCTCATTGTTTGCTTTTGGAAATATTTACTAATAAAGGAATCGGAACTGCAATTTTGAATGGGGAGGAGGAGCGCTACTATCACGAGGAGACCTGAGATTACTAGGCACAGCCTGACAGGGGTGTGAACCGTAGCGGTATGAGGCGCCCATGGCATTGCACTCTGGCAGACATGGCCTGCAGGTACGAGAACAATCACTGTGCGCTACAGCATTGGTGATAGAAAGCGGATTCAGATTATGATAGAACAAGAAAAAACAAGGGAGACCTGGATTGCAGAGGGAGAACAGGCATTTTATAAAACCTACAATCGTTTTCCGGTGGTATTCCAGCGGGGGCAGGGACTGTACCTTTATGATACAGAGGATCAGGAATATTTAGACTTTTACGCGGGGATCGCAGTAAATGCCCTGGGCTATGGCGATCCGGAGTACACAGAGTATCTTAAGGCCCAGGCGGAAAAGCTTTTGCATGTTTCCAATTATTTCTATAATACGCCCTCCATTGAGGCGGGAAAAAAGCTGATTGCTGTCTCAGGAATGGAGAAGGTGTTCTTTACCAACAGCGGTACAGAAGCGGTGGAAGGGGCAATCAAGATTGCCCGGCGCTATGCTTATAATAAAACCGGAGGAGAGAATTATGAGATCATCGCTATGAAAAATTCCTTCCACGGGAGGAGCACCGGCGCTCTGGCGGTAACGGGGAATGATCACTATCGGGATCCCTTTCAGCCGCTGATGCCAGGTATCCGGTTTGCTGAATTTAATGATCTGGGAAGCGTGAAGGCTTTATTCAGCGAGAAAACCTGCGGGGTAATTCTGGAGACCGTGCAGGGAGAGGGAGGGATCTATCCTGCAACCAGGGAATTTCTGGAAGGGATCCGGAGCCTTTGTGATCAATATGACGCCCTGATGATTCTGGACGAGATTCAATGCGGCATGGGCCGGACCGGGGAGATGTTTGCCTGGCAGCATTACGGTGCGAAGCCGGATGTGATGACTGTGGCAAAGGCCCTGGGGAATGGCGTGCCGGTGGGGGCATTTTTAGCCCGTGGCAAGGCTGCATCAGCCATGGTGCCCGGGGATCACGGAACTACCTACGGTGGAAATCCCTTTGTCTGCGCGGCAGCCTCCAAGGTTCTGGATATCTTTCAGTCCAGGAAGCTGACGGCCCATGTAAAGGAGATGGGAGAATATCTCTGGCAGCGGCTGGAGGAGGCTGCGGCAACCTATAAGGAAATCCTTGGCCACCGGGGGATGGGGCTGATGCAGGGGCTGGAATTTTCCATCCCAGTGGGGCCCATTGTTTCCAATGCACTTTTGGAGCAGAAGCTGGTCTTAATCAGCGCTGGAACGAATATTATCCGTTTTGTGCCTCCGCTGGTGATTGAGAAAAAGGATGTAGATGAGATGATGAAGCGGCTGACCAGGGCGATTGAGGCAAGCCTTTAAGGCTTACCGGAGGATCAAACTGTTAAAATGGCACAAGCGGATGAAAAATAGACTGGAATTTTTCGGCAAAAAGGTATTTGACATGGGATGGAATATTGTGTCATAATAGTACCATACAAAACGAGGGTGTTTCCGCAGGGAAGCGCCCTCGTTTTGTTTATGAGTACTCATAGCAAGGAACATGCGGTCGGACACATCTTGTCAGAGGATGAGCTGCAGGAGAATGGAAGGTGAGGAGGAAAGCTGTATGAAAAAACTGGAAATTATAATTAAGCCGGAACGGCTGGAAAGCTTGAAGAAGATTTTAGAAGGCTGTCAGGCAAATGGTATCATGATCAGCAATATTATGGGCTACGGTAATCAGAAGGGCTATACCCAGATGTATCGGGGCACCACCTATGTGGTGAATCTGCTTCCCAAGGTCAAGGTGGAGACCGTAGTTCCGGAGGAGACAGCAGAGGCTATCATCGATCAGGTGGTGAAGGAGATTAATACTGGGAATATAGGAGATGGAAAGATCTTTGTTTACGATGTGCAGGACGCTATCCGTATCCGTACCGGAGAGCACGGAGAAGAGGCATTATAGGGGAAGCTTCATACAGGAATCCGATTATCGAAGGGGATAACAGCAGGCCATCTGGCCCGGTTATCCCCTTTTTGTGATTTCTGCCAGGTGATGCGGTTGCAGCTTTGAGGGATGAAGGAGGAGAAATCTATGGAAGCAATGTTAAGTGAGATCTTTGGAATATGGTTTTTAATTGGTGCAGCCTTTGTGTTTTTTATGCAGGCAGGATTTGCCATGGTGGAAACAGGGTTTACCAGGGCGAAGAACGCGGGAAATATTATTATGAAAAATCTGATGGATTTCTGCATCGGCACCATTGTATTTATGTTTTTAGGATTTGGGCTGCTGCTGGGGGAGGATACCCTGGGCGGCTTTGTGGGAATCCCTACTTTGGGAATTATTACTAATTACGCAGAGTTTGACTGGTCAAACTTTGTATTTAATCTGGTATTCTGTGCCACCACGGCCACCATTGTATCTGGTGCGATGGCAGAGCGGACCAAGTTTATTTCCTACTGTATCTATTCAGCCGTGATTTCCCTGGTGGTATATCCCATCGAGGCCCACTGGATTTGGGGCGGCGGCTGGCTGGCAGTGCGGGGCTTCCATGATTTCGCAGGCTCCTGTGCGATTCATATGGTAGGCGGGACGGCAGCCTTGATCGGAGCTGCGCTCTTAGGCCCCAGGATTGGGAAGTACAATGAGGACGGCACGCCCAATGCAATTCCAGGGCATAACATAGTGATCGGTGCATTAGGCTGCTTTATTCTGTGGTTCGGCTGGTATGGATTTAATGGGGCGGCGGCAACCTCCGGACCGCAGCTGGCTTCAATTTTTGCTACTACCACCATTGCCCCGGCAGTTGCCACGGTGGCTTGTATGATTTTCACCTGGATTAAATATGGAAAGCCGGACGTTTCCATGTGCCTGAATGCCTCTCTGGCAGGCTTGGTGGCGATTACCGCCGGATGTGATGTGACAGACGCTCTGGGTGCCTTTCTCATCGGCACTGTGTCCGGACTTTTAGTGGTTTTCGGCGTGTGGTTCTGCGATTATGTGATTCGTGTGGATGATCCGGTGGGCGCGGTAGCGGTACACTTCTGCAATGGGATCTGGGGAACCATCGCAGTGGGCTTATTTGCCACCCCTGCTGCACCAGGCAATGAGATCGCCGGATTATTCTATGGCGGCGGAGCTTCCCAGCTGTTTATCCAGCTGACCGGTATGGCGGCTGTGCTTATCTGGACTGTGGTGACCATGTTCATCGTATTTAAGGTAATCGATAAAACTACTGGCCTCAGGGTAACGGATCAGGAGCAGCTGGACGGCCTGGATATCCATGAGCATGGGATCGATGCTTATTACGGCTTCCGCTATAATAAATAAACAGCGGGCTGTAAACAGAAGCACTGCTGGAATTAAAATCCCAAATTTATTTCCCGGTTCTGATTGCCGAAAGAGGGTTCATAAGGTATAATGAAAGAAGTGTCCTATAGGACGCTGGCTATACTGCAGAAAAATCAGGATTTGGGAGGTGCTGTTATGACAAAGATCATTACCATCAGCCGTGAATTTGGCAGCGGAGGCCGTCAGATCGGCCATCAGCTGGCAGAGCGTCTCGGGATTCCATTTTATGATAAAGATTTGATTAAGATGGCGGCAGAGGATATCGAAATCGAGGAGCACATTTTCGAGATGTATGATGAAGCCTTTATGGAGAAGGAAGAGGTGGAGTACACGCCTTTTTCCCATACCTATGAGGTCCCTATGTCTGACCAGATCTTTGTGGCTCAGTCCAGGGTGATTCACCGTCTGGCAGAGCATGGGCCCTGCGTGATCGTGGGCCGCTGCGCGGACATGGTGCTGAAAGATGAACAGTGCCTGAATCTGTTTTTCTATGCCAGCTTTAAGAAGCGTGTGCAGCGCCTTCTGGAATTAGAGCAGCTTTCCCAGGACCATGTAAAGGAAATGGAAAGGCGGGTCCGGGAGATTGACCGGAAGCGAAAGGACTATTACCAGTATTATACTGGGAATGAGTGGGGCAAGCCGCAGAATTATCACCTCTGCTTAGACAGCCAGAAGGCAGGGATGGATGCCTGCCTGGATGCAGCCATCGCTTATATGGCCCATTTAAATTAAATCAGAGGGGTAAGGAAGATGAAAATCAGAAGGGCGGTCATGGAGGATTTGCCCCAGCTGCTGCTGATATACCAGTCTGCCCGGCAGTTTATGCGGGAGACAGGAAACCCGAATCAGTGGAAGGATACATACCCTGAGGAGCGGGTGGTGAGGCAGGGTATTGAGGAGGGCAAGGCCTATGTGGCATTGGCAGAGGGAGCGGAGGATGTGAAGGATCAGGAGCAGGCTGTGCCGGGAGAGATTTTAGGAACCTTTTACTTTGCCAGGGAGGCAGATCCCACCTATGCCAGGATCTATGATGGGCAATGGCTGAGCTCTGAGCCTTACGGAGTGGTCCACCGGGTGGCAGGCGCCAGGAAGGCCAGAGACTTTTCCCGTATTTGCTTTTGCTGGGCTGCGAACCAGTGCGGGAACGTAAGGATCGACACCCATCGGGATAATCGGGTGATGCAGCATGTTTTGGAAAAGAATGGATTTATTCAATGCGGTATCATCTACCTGGAAAATGGAGAAGAGCGGCTGGCCTATGAGCGATGTGAGAGCGGCTGGCCGGGATGTAAGCAGGGAATGGAATAAAGGCTGTGAAGGATCCCAGCGGAAAAAGAAGGATCCGAGAAGGAAAAGAAGGGCTCGAGAAGGAAAAGAAGGATTCGAGCAGGAAAAGAAGAGTTCGGGAAGAAAAAACGCCCGGGGGATCGGAAGATCCCTCCGGGCGTTTGCTGTATGTGTCTGGAAATACAGATATGGATGGCATATAGGGCTATACACCAGGGATGTACACGCCATTGCCGTCAACATAGTAGTTATCCGGGGTGCGGGTATTGGTCAGCATGGCGCCATTGGGGCCAAGGTAATACCACTTTCCGTCGGAGTGGTGGATCCAGTCATTGGCGACCATGTAACCGCTGGCATTAAAGTAGTACCAGTAGCCATTGATCTGCTGCCAGCAGGCGGCCGGCCAGGTGCCGTCATAATTCCGATACCAGTAGCCGGTGGCATTCCGCTGCCAGCCGGTGGTGGGGCCATTGGGGCCGCTGCTGTTATTCGTGGTGCTGCCATTGGATGTGCTGGTGCTGCCATTGTAAAAATTATTGGTCACGCCGCTGTTATTGGAGCGGATGTAATTCAGAGTGTCATTATCCACGCTCCAGCGCTCAGAGCTGGTCCACTTGCTCTTGTTTGAAGGAACGTAGCGGTTAACGGAACGTACCTGGAAGGAATAGCTGCCGGTCTGAGTAATCAGGCTGGTGAAATTCAGCTGTGTATCGTCCACCTTCATAATATCGCCGATCACAGTGGAGCCTTTCTTTAAGCGGACCTCGTAGTAGCCGGCATTGGGAACCTCGCCCCAGGAGCCGCTTCCGTCATAATCCCACTCCACATCGTCCACTGCATCTGCCTTGGCGCCGCTGTACTTTTTCAGCTGTGCGGTGAGAACCACGGTGGATTTATTATCCCGCAGGTTCGCGCTGCTGTAGGCAGCGCCCTCGCCGCTTAAGGAGAATAAGCTTTTATTCGCAGAGGCGAAATAGTAATCATCGTCTGCGGTCAGGGTGACTCTCACTCTTGGATACTGGGAGGAAGCATTCGTGGAAAGAAACTCCACATCCTCAAGGGAGTAGGGACCGGAATCCAGGGTGATATCAACCTCCCCGTATTCTCCGTCGTCTCCGCTGTCGTAAGCGGTAAACTTAATGGTTACTTTACTGATCTTTGTGCGTTCCTCCGCAGCCAGTGCGGGGACTGCCATCGTGCCGGCCAGCAATGCTGATAATACAAGGGCGGCAATTCGTTTTCCAATTTTCATTCGACCCATCCTTTCTTTCTGAACATACCGGACTGCCTGTGGACAGCCGTTCTATACTATAAAATGTACTATCTATAGTTTACCGAAAAATTACAGAAATTGCTTGAAGTATTTCCGTCTATTCTCCTACGATTTTATGACAATTTCTTTATGAAAATGTAATGTTTGGCAGGAGGCCGGCTATTTTAATATGGTGCGGTTCTTCCTGCTGTTTTTTAAGTAGGCGGGAATGGGCTTGATCTGGATGATGATATTTGCCAGCGGGGAAAAGACATTGATCTTTTCCGGGTTGGAGGAGGTCAGGGTTTCATGGATTTCCCGCAGAAAATCGGTAACGCTGACACATTTGGGAAGCCCTAGGATGTTTAAACCTTCGGGGCCGTACTTTGCGAAGGTTTCCTCCACGGTCAGAACCTCGATGGACTTGATAGCGCCGTAGAGCACGATATTAGAATACTCCTCCAGAGCAACCTGTACCAGGCGGCCGATAAGCTCTGCATGGCGGGCCGGGTCGGTCGAGGTTACGGTAGGAGAGCACCAGTAGTCGATCTCCGTGAGATTTTCCTTTTCATAATTCCGGGCAGACTCTGCCCAGGCTTCGTTCATAGTGGGAAGAGACAGAACGTTTGGTCTTGTAAGTGCCATATTGTTACCTCCTGGCTGCATGATAATGAATGAAATTAGTTTTGTTCACTTATTTTCATTATAGCACAGACAAGATTTCTTGTTAAGTGCATTTTCGGCATTGAAAAATTTGCGGGATTGTGCTACACTCCTCTAACGGCTATTTGTACGAATTACAGGTGTTTTAGGATTGCGAGAGTATGAAATGCGGAGCAATCCGTGGGCATCAGGGGTCAAAGGGCCTTTTGACCTCGACATCATTACATATGGAAAAGAAAGGGAAAGGGTTGGAGTGATTATGAAAAGGTCATACGAGATGGATATGTGCAATGGTCCGCTGCTGGGTAAGATTCTTACTTATGCAATACCTCTGATGCTGTCAGGGATTCTGCAGCTGCTGTTTAATGCTGCGGACGTGATTGTAGTGGGGCGCTTTGCCGGACATGAGTCTCTGGCGGCAGTTGGCTCTACCTCAGCTTTGATTAACCTTCTGATCAATGTATTTATCGGATTATCCGTAGGCGCAAATGTTCTGGTAGCTCAGTACTTCGGGGCGGGAAAGGACAGGGATGTCAGCGATACCGTGCATACAGCTGTGACAGTCAGCCTGGTATGCGGCCTGGCCTTAGTGGGCATCGGGGCCTTCGCCTCAAAGCCGCTTCTGGTGCTTATGGGAACGCCGGAGGATGTGCTGGATAAGGCTGCCTTGTATATGCGGATTTACTTTGCAGGAATGCCGGTGATCATGCTGTATAACTTCGGCGCGGCGATTTTGCGGGCCATCGGGGATACCAGAAGACCCTTGTATTTCCTTATGGCGGCCGGCGTGGTGAACGTGGGGCTGAATTTAGTATTCGTGATCCTGTTTCATATGGGGGTGGCAGGGGTAGCCTTGGCCACGGTTTTGTCCCAGTGTATTTCTGCATTTCTGGTATGCCGCTGTCTGATGAAGAGCACCAGCTCGTACCATCTGGATCTGTCAAGGCTTGGGGTTAAGAAGGAAATCCTGGGGCGGATTGCCAGAATCGGCCTGCCTGCCGGATTCCAGGGAGCTGTATTTTCCATCTCCAATGTGCTGATCCAGTCCTCACTTAATTCCTTCGGCTCTGTCGCTATGGCCGGAAGCACGGCAGCGGCGAATCTGGAGGGCTTTGTATACAATGCTATGAATGCAGTGTATCAGACCAATCTAAGCTTTACCAGCCAGAACATCGGCGGCGGGAAGTTTAACCGGATAAATCGGATTCTGCTGCTTTGCCTGGGGGTGGTTACAGCTGTGGGGCTGGCGATGGGCGGGGGCTGTGTGCTGTTCGGGCCAGAGCTTTTAGGGATTTATTCCTCAGACCCGGAGGTGATCCAGTACGGCATGATGCGCCTTGCCATCATATGCGGCCCCTATTTTATCTGCGGCTGGATGGATGTGCTGGTTGGAAGCCTCCGGGGGATGGGATGTGCAGTTCTTCCTATGTTTGTGTCCCTGGCAGGGGCCTGCGGCCTGCGGATAGTCTGGATTATGACCATATTCCAGTGGCACCGCTCTTTAACCACCTTGTATGTGGCTTATCCCATCACCTGGTTTATTACCGGAATGGTTCATTTATGTTGCTTCCTGATGATTCGCAGGAGATTTCCCAAAGGGGAGACGGCCTCAAGGCCGGCTTGACTCCCATGGGCAGCAGATAGAAAAAAGGCAGAATTACATCCTGTGGTGTGATTCTGCCTTTTTTGGAGTTTATTTTACCTGTACATTCTTTGTTACAATCACATCGCTGTCCAGGCCGCAGACCTTTTCCAGAACTACAGTCCCTTCCTTGACCGGGGCGGTGAGGGTGAGCTTCTTGATTTCCTCCATGGCAGGGAAGATCTTATCCTTTGGAATGGGGTTTGTAAGCCGTACGCTGGCTAAGGGAAGTTCTCCCCCTAATACCAGGACAGAGGTGGCAATGGTCCTGGTGGGGGCGGTTAATTCCTGATGGACATAAGCCTCACCCTTCGGGCAGGTATGGCCGGTGATAGACAGGATTTCTCCGTCCTTGATCTCTGCCTCAATATCGCACCCATTGGGGCAGATAATACAGGTATATGTTTTCTTTATAATATTCTCGCTCATTCTACCGATACCTCCAATTCTCCATGCTCCTGGATGGCTTCTGATTTTACGGTGAACTGAATCATCTCCGCAGGGATGGCTTTTTTCATCTTTTTCGTGGCGATCACTTCACCGTTCTGCCGCAGAAGGATACGGCAGTCCCTGTAGTGGCTGCGCACCCGCAGAGAAAGCTTAAAGTCCTTGGTCCCGCTGATCCTCTGGGGGATGGCGTGTCCCACTCCGTTCCCTGTCTTAATGGGCAGGCTGCAGGGGGGCAGCGCTCCATCACGGATATAGCTGGCCGCGCTGTCTGCCAGGGCTTCAGCCTCCAGGGAGACGAAGTCAACCAGATCATGGACATGGAGCACATTGCCGGCAGCAAACACACCGGGGATATTGGTCTGGAAATGCTCATCCACATAGGCTCCCTTGGTGTGGGGATCCAGCGTGACGCCAGCATCGGTGGAGAGCAGATTATCAGGAATCAGCCCCACAGAAAGGATCAGTGTATCGCAGGTATACTCCTTCTCTGTGCCGGGGATGGGCTTTAAATGCTCATCTACCTGGGAGATGGTAACCCCTGTAAGCCGTGAATCGCCGTGAATGTCTGTGACGGTGTGGCTTAAATACAAAGGAATATCATAATCCTCCAGACACTGGATAATATTTCTGGGAAGGCCGCTTGGATGAGGCATGATCTCAAAAACTGCCTGTACATGAGCGCCCTCTAAGGTAAGGCGGCGGGCCATAATCATGCCGATGTCCCCGGAGCCTAGGATTACCACTTCCTTCGCAGGCATCCGGTTGTACAGATTCATGTATGCCTGGGCAGTGCCGGCGGTGAATACGCCGGAGGGGCGCTCGCCGGGTATGCCAAGGGCTCCCCGGCTCCGCTCCCGGCAGCCCATAGCCAGAACCACAGCCTTAGCCTGATAAAGCTTTAAGCCCTCTCTGGTCATGGCATAGATCTGCTTGTCATTGGTCAGCTCTAAGACCGTGGCGTTGGTTAGATAGGGGATATGGTTTTTCTCAATTTCATCGATAAAAGCCTGGGCATATTCCGGGCCGGAGAGGCTCTTTCCAAAACGGCTCAGGCCAAAGCCGTCATGGATGCACTGGCGCAGGATGCCGCCCAGATGGTTTTCCCGTTCTAAGATGATAATGTCATGTATACCCTTTTTATATAGTTCCAGAGCAGCGGCAAGGCCTGCAGGGCCGCCCCCGATAATTACCACATCTTTATTCTCCATGTTGTTCCTCCAAATTATCGCATGTGTGCTCAATGTGAGCACGGATTCAGTTTATGAGACAGGGCTTTCCTTATACTGACGGCTCTTCCCGAAGCTTACCTGACAGGATCCAGGATCCCTTGCGGCTGTAGCAGATCTCCGTCTCTGATTTTCCCAGCTCCTGCTCCAGAAGCTGCTCAATCTTCATCTGGCAGAAGCCGGACTGGCAGCCTCCCATCATAGCCCTGGTGCGGTATTTGATACCGGTCATAGTGGATACCCCTAAAGGATTGTGGATGGCAGCCAGGATTTCTGCACGGGTGATCTCCTCGCACTGACAGATAATATCGCTGTAATCCGGATTTTCTGCAATGAGCTTCGCCTGCTCCTCTCTGGTACAGGCAGCGAAGCGGGTGATTCCCTTCCGGATGGGGTTAAAGTCCGGATTTTCCTCTAATGCTTCCCGCTCCTTTATCAGGCCTACTGCATACTGGGCAATGGGAACCGCTCCAGTTAATCCAGGAGACTCGATCCCCACCAGATTCACGGCACGGGGTGCGATGTCATCCTTTACCTCGATCTTAAAATCCTGAATGACGCCATTTTCATCCACCCATTTAGGAAGGATTCCGGAGAAATTGCGGATCTGATCCTCCTTGTGGATGTGAGGCCAGAGATTGGAGGCGCTTTCAGCTAAGGCGTCCATATTCTTCTGGGGAACACCGTAGTAGGAGAAGTCATCCACCAGATCCGCGTCCGGTCCCACGGTTACATTCCCATCTACGGTAGGGGTTACGTGGATGCCCATATAGGTATTGCTGGGAACCGGGTATACAGGCATGGGTAAGAGGGCGCCCATCTGCTTTTTCAGAATAATGTAGTTTCCCTTAGAGCCTACCACCCGGTAGCCGGTAATGCCCAGCATATCGGAGATCGCCTTACAGCCCAGGCCGGCTGCATTTACCACCCAGCGGGTTCTAAAGTCCCCATGGGCTGTGTGGAGGATGTAGTGGAAGTCCGAGGAATCACTCCCTGCCGGCTCTCTGGAAATCCCGGTGACCTGGTGGTCAAAGAAGAAGGAAACCCCATTCGCATGGGCATTCTCCGCCAGGCCTACAGTAAAGAGAAATGGATCTAAGATACCACTGGTCTTTGACCACATGGCGAATTTCCCAACTACAGCGGGAACCAGCTGGTGAAGCCGCTCCTCGTCGATTAACTCCAGGCCGGTGGCCCCGTTCTTCGCGCCCTGGGCCATGGTGCGCTCCAGCTGTTTCATATCCTCATCTGTATTTCCCACCAATACCTTCCCGCACCGGATAAATGGAAAGTCAAGCTCACTGGAGAGCTGCTCCATCATCTGATTACCAGCTACGCAGAAACGCGCCTTCAAAGTGCCTTCATCGTAGGCAAAGCCGCCGTGAACCACTGCCGAATTCCTTCCGCTGGTCTCATTGCACACATCCAGATTCTTTTCCAGGACGGCAGTTTTCAGCTGATACCTGGAAAGCTCTCTGGCAATGGCGCTGCCCACTACACCTGCGCCGATTACAATTACATCATATGCTTCCTTCATCCCACTTTTCTTCCCTTCTTGAATAGTTTCTTGTGAAATATATTTCAATAAAATAAATATATAACAATATAGAGAAAATGTCAATGGGAAATTAAAATAAAGAAAAAGATTCGTGAAATTATACAAGTAGAAAAAACAGGTTGACATCCGCGATTTTATGTCTTATACTTTATAACATAAATGACATGTCAATATGTCTACATGTAAAGTAAAGCTATTTCAAGGAGATGGATTGGATGATGACACAGAAGCAGAAAGGAATTCTATATATGATGCTGTCGGCGCTTTCCTTTGCGGCTATGCAGGTAGCTGTGCGCCTGAGCAGAGAGATTCCCACCATGGAACAGATATTTATGCGTAATTTATTTATTCTGATTGTGGCCTTCTTTATTATCCGCCGCAAGGGAGGATCGTATTTTGGAGAGAGGAGGTATCAGCCCTTTCTGATGGGCCGTTCCTTCTTTGGATTTTTGGGGCTGATTACGCTGTTTTATGCTTCCAGCCATGGAGCCCAGGGAGATGTGACCATATTAAATAAGCTGTCGCCGATTTTTGTCACCATATTCGCGGTTATTTTTATGAAGGAAAAGCTGTCGCGGATCCAGATCCCGGCCCTGGCACTGTCGGTTCTGGGGGCAGGCATAGTATTCCGGCCCAGCTTTTCCTCCGATCCCCTGCCTTTGGTAATGGCACTTTTGTCTGCAGTTACCTCAGGGATTGCCTATACATTTCTGGGATATTTTAAGGAAAAGGTAGATGGTATGACGGTGATTCTTCACTTTTCTGCCTTCAGTGCGGTGTGCTCCCTGCCTTTTATGCTCCATGATTTTGTGATGCCGGACGTGAGGCAGCTGGTGCTTCTGATCTTCATCGGAATCTTCGGCTCTTTGGGGCAGGCGTTTATTACTTACGCATACCGCTTTGCTCCCGCTTCAGAAATTAGCATTTATAATTACTCTGGTATTTTGTTCAGTCTCATTCTGGGATTTGCAGTCCTGGGAGAAGCTGTAAAATTAACTTCGATTATAGGAGGTGCATTGGTTGCTGCTGCGTCGTTAATCGTCTACCTTTATAACGGCAGAGGCGGAAGAAAAATATAATTGCCCAAAAAACAAAGCCATGCTATAATGATCCATAGCATGGAAACAGAACTCTTTTTGAATATTGGCAGCTTATCAAACCGAAGACCAAAATTCTAAAGGAGTGTTTATCATGTGGACAAAGAAAGAACGATTATTAGCAGTTTTGGATGGGGAACTCGCCGACCGTCCCCCGGTTTCAGCCTGGCGTCACTTTATTGATCAGGAGCATAGCGGCCCAGAGCTTTTTGCAAAAGCTATGCTGGATTGGCATACCACCTATGACTGGGATTATGTGAAGCTGCAGCCCAGGGCATCTTACTATGAGGAAGCATGGGGAGGGCAGTTTGATTTTGATCAGTATGAAGGAGTTTTGCCTAAGTGTGTGAAGGGATTCGTGGGATGCGGGGCGGATCTGGAACGGATCGCGGCTCTTCCCGGAGATAAGGGCCCTTTTGCGGAGCAGCTTCAGGCAGTGAAGCTGGTATGTGATGGGCTTGAGGACGATGCACCTGTGTTCCAGACCATGATGTGCCCGACCAGTATTCTGCAAAAATTATGTGCAGTTAACCCCATCGGACGCTACCGTGTGGCAAGCCGGGGAGATCGGATGGTTACCCTGATGCATGAACAGCCAAAGCTGGTACACCGCGCCCTGAAGAATATCACAGATACTTTAGCGGACTATTCCCAGCATCTCATAAGGAATGGGCTGTTTGGCGTATTTTATGGGGCTACAGGGCTTTCCCGTTCCACTTATCTGACAAAGGAAGAGTGGGAGGAGTTTGTAAAGCCCTATGATTTAGCCATGATGGATGCCTTAAAGCCATGCAGGATCATGGTTCATGCATGCGGACTGGAGGTAAATCCGGAGTATTTCGCCCATTATCCCATAGACATCCTTCATTGGCCGGAGAGTGCTACGGGGAATCCTTCTCTGGATAGCGCGCCTCAGTGGCTGGATCCTGCTATCACCCCTATGGGAGGCTGCGATGAACGGCTGTTCGGGCAGCATAAGGCGGAGGAAATTGCCGCTGCTACCAGACACACCTTAAAGCGCATGGCCAATATCCCCTTTGTGCTGGCACCGGACTGCTCATTGGCTTTGAATACCTACGACGATGAGCTTCGGGCATTTCTTGAAGCTGCAAGGAGGTAAGGCTTAAGCTTCCGTTCTTTTTCTATCCTGTTTTCTGTGCTGCCCTGTGCCGTAGTGTAGCTGCGCTTTTGGCCAAGGCTTGAACCACTGAGCAGATTGGGAAAGAAGGGGAAGCAATGTTATCAGAAAGCCATAATTCATATATGCCAAAATATGTCCAAATACAGAATTATATATTGCAGAGGATAGAGGAGGGGACATTCTCTGTGGGAGATAAGATTCCATCCGAGGCAGAATTATCCAGACAGTTTGCTGTCAGCCGGATAACAGTAAATACTGCAATCAAGGATCTGGCAAGTAAGGGAGTTGTGGAGCGGATCCAGGGAAAGGGGACGTTTATCCGGGACATCGAGGGAAGCAAGGAGCGGCAGTCCATGGCCTTTGCCAGCGGAATAAAGCTTCCTTCCCTGGAGGAGTCGGTGAAAAAGCCCCATAAGCTGGTTGAGCACGGCGTGATTCAGGCCGGCCCCCGGCTGTGCAGGAAGATGGGCCTGGAGGAAGGGGCGTATGTATATAAGATCGTGCGTTCTGTCAGCAGAGGGGATCAGCTGGATGAGCTGGATTACAGCTATATCCCTCTGTCTGTGTGCAGCAATCATACCTTTGACTGTGAGGCTCTGGAGTATTTTTTTCTGCACGATTATATTTGCAAGCATTTTGGATCGAAACCCACCCATATGCGGATTTTGATTCACACACAGATGACAGAGGATATGGATGTCACACCCTTTTACAGTGAAAAGCAGGAGGAGCTCTTCATATGGGATACCTTTGTCCATATGGGAGAACAGATTCTGGGGCTTACCACGACTGTAAGCGTATCCCAGGAAAACAAATTATTTATAACCTTAGAATTATAAAAAGATGTTTTAAGCAGGAACCGGAATGGTTCCTGCTTTTTTCTTGAGAAAACCATATATATCATTTTTTACAAAAATCGTCAAAATATACAAATAAAAGGAAAATAAATGTGCATTATCACAGAAAACAAAAATCTGGTTTACTTTTCAAATGAGGTGTGCTATATTTATGACAGGTTGATAAGCTGTTAATACATAAAGTTGATATGTCAATATAAAGATATATTAACAAGAACTATGTTTAGGAGGAATGGAAAATATGACCTTTCAAGCAATGCTGACATGTGGAATTTTTTTAATTGTAGTGATTCTTTTAATCTGGCAGCCAGTTCATATGGTAGTTCTGGGAGCGGCTATCCCGGCAGTGCTTGCTGTATTTGGACTGATTGACGCCGGAAGCGCTTACACCGAGTTTGGAAATACAACCATTGTGTTTTTTATGGGATTAGTTGTGGTAGGAGAAGCATTTTTTAAGACAGGCCTGGCAGAGTTTATCGGAAGCAAGATTATCGGTCTCCTGGGAAAAACAGAAAAGGGCTTGATTTTGGGAACCGGTATCGTAGCCGGAGGATTATCTGCGTTTTTAAATGATACCGGCTCCACTGCCTGCCTGATGCCTATCGTCAGCTCTATGGCTGAGAAGGCCCGGGTACAGAAATCAAAGCTTCTTATGGCGCTGGCTTATTTTGCTTCCCTTGGCGGCACCATCACTCTGGCGGGAACCACGCCTCATATTATCGTAAATGGTGTCCTGAAGGATTCCAATCTGCGGGAATTTGGATTTTTTGAATATACCAAAATCGGACTTCCTTTGCTCCTTATGGGCATGGTGTATATGTGCTTTGTAGGAACCCGGCTTCTCCCGGTAAAGGATATTACCATAAAGGGGGAAGGACGGAAAAGTGATAATGACCCGAAAAAGATGGTGGTCGTAGCGGCAATCTTTATCGGAGTTCTGGTTGCGATGGCCACAGGCATTGTCCCCATGCATATTGCTGGTGTGATTGGTGCGATTCTGGTGGTATTAACTGGCTGCATCAGCATCGAAGAAGCGATCAAAGCCTTCCCCACCTCCACGATTTTTATTGTGGGCGGTATCTTCCCTCTGAGCAAGGCGCTGGTCAGCACCGGGGCTGCAGAGTATCTGGTGAATCGGCTGAGTCCTGTGCTGCAGACCCTGCCGCCCATCGTACTTCTGGGGGGAATTACCTTCCTGATGCTTATGATGACCCAGTTTTTAATGAATTCCTCTGCTACGGTCCTGATGCTGCCTATCGCATTGATGCTCTGCCAGGCAGCAGGAATTAATCCGTTAGCAGGAGCTATGGCTGTATCCGTTTCCGCATCCGGCGCATTTACCACGCCCTTTGGAACAGCCCCCAATTTGTTAGTATGGGAAGCCGGAGGCTACTCCATGAAGGATTACTTTAAATGCGGACTTCCGCTGTGCATTCTGTTTTGCGTACTGACAACAGCCCTCTGCGCAGTATTTTATCCCTAAAGCAGCGTGGCAAAATAGGGAGCTTCAAAAATATGTTAGAAAGGAATTAAGAGACGATGGAAAAGACAGATATTCGATATTCCGCATATATTCAAATTCTGAAGGAGGAGCTGCTTCCAGCTATGGGGTGCACAGAGCCCATAGCTATAGCCTATGGAGCGGCAATCGCCAGGGAGACGCTGGGCGTGCTACCTGACCGGGTAAGCATTGAAGCCAGCGGAAGTATTATCAAAAATGTAAAATCCGTGGTAGTGCCAAACACGGGTCATCAGCGGGGGATCCCGGCAGCCGCGGCAGCTGGAATTATCGCAGGGGACGCCTCGAAGGGCCTGGAGGTGATTGCCCAAACCACACCAGAGCAGATCCGGCAGATGAAGGAATTTTTAGAGCACACGGAAATAAAGGTAGAGCATGCAGACCATGGACTTACCTTTGATGTGATCATCACCTTATATCGAGGAGAAGCTTACGCAAAGGTGCGGATTGCTAATTACCACACGAATGTTGTATTAATTGAAAAAAATGGAGAGGTGGTAAAGAAGCTTCCAGTAGAGGGCGAGAGGGAAGAGGGATTAACGGATCGCAGCCTTTTAAGCATGGAGGGAATCTGGGACTTTGTGAATACGGTGGATATCGAGGATGTCCGGGCGATCTTAGACCCGCAGATCCAGTATAACTGGGCCATTGCCCAGGAAGGGATCCAGGGAGACTATGGCGCGAATATCGGTTCTGTTCTTTTAAAAATGTCAGAACAGGATATACGCACAAGGGCCAGGGCAATGGCAGCAGCAGGATCCGATGCCAGAATGAATGGATGTGAACTGCCGGTTATCATTAATTCAGGAAGCGGAAACCAGGGAATCACCGCCTCAGTTCCCGTGCTGGTCTATGCAGAGGAATTAAAGGTGGAGGAAGACAAAAAGTACCGGGCCCTTATACTGTCAAATCTGACCACCATCCATCAAAAGACACCCATCGGCCGGCTTTCCGCCTACTGTGGGGCGGTCAGCGCAGGGGCAGGGGCAGGTGCGGGAATCGCTTATCTCAATGGCGGGGACTTTAAGGAAGTGATTCACACGGTGGTCAATGCCCTTGCCATAGCATCCGGAATTGTCTGTGACGGAGCTAAGGCTTCCTGCGCAGCCAAAATCGCCCTGGCAGTCGATGCAGGGATCCTGGGCTATCACATGTATCAGTGCGGCCAGCAATTCTACGGGGGAGACGGCATCGTTACAAAGGGAGTAGAAGGGACTCTTTTAAATGTAGGGCGCTTAGGCAAGCAGGGCATGAAGGAAACTAACGAGGAAATCATAAAAATTATGATGGGAGAATAAGAAAAGCAGCAGGCTCTTCCGGCAACCATGCCAAAAGAGCCTGCTGCTTTTCCTATACACGATATGCCTTAAAGGCTGCCAGAACGGAAGTAACCGGGAAAAGCCTCCCGTATAGTATCGATATTTTCCATATACCGCTCCATATGCCGCCGTGTGATCCGCTCCGCCATCCGTTCATCCCTTTTCTCAATGGCGTCTATCAGCTCTTCATGATCCTGAAGAATGTGCCCCATAGGCTTACAGCGGAAGCTTAAAATAGTAGTGCGGTCAAAATGAGGGGCCACACCTTCCACCAGCTCATGCCAGTAGGTCCGCCCGCACATGTGGTAAAGCATGCCGTGGAACTGCTTATCCAAAAGAAGGATCTTCTCCTCCTGCTTCCGGCGGATATAAAGCTGCCATACAGCCAGATTTTCCCACAGCTGGTCAATATTTTCCCTGGTTAACTGGCGGCATGCCATGATGGCAAGCTCTGACTCAAGAACACTCCGCAAATGACGGACCTCCTCCACCAGCTTAATATCTATAAAGGAAACGTAGGTGCCGATCTTAGGCCGTATATCAATCAGACGGCGCTGCGCCAGCTCCAGCTCCGCCTCCCGAAAAGGCGTCCGGCTTACCTGAAACTTTTCACATAGCTCCTGATCCAACAGCTTCTCACCGGGGATCAGGCGGGTATTAATAATATTATCAATCAGGACCCGGACTACATAGTCCTTGGCAGATTCTCGTTCATTGCGCTGGGGTATGGAAATCATAGGCGGCCTCCTAAGGGTTTGATAGGGAAGGTAAAAATTGGAACCTGGTAAGTGTAAGGCTGTCTGGTTATTATAGAACACTTTTGAGAGGAGGGCAAGGATAAAATGATTTTGCCGGGCAGAAGAAGATGTGGTACAATGTGTTTAGGGGGGCGAAGCTGCTATTTAAATGAGTCGCAAGCCAAGTATTTTGCAGCCCGTTAGGAGTCGCAAGGGGCGGGGAAGATGCGGGCGCATATTCGCCAGAAAGCTACGCCCGCGTCAGGCCGGGTCCCAACGTCACCGCGCTCTCGCTCCGCCGAAAGCGTAGCGGACGCATAAGGTCCGTGAAAGACCGGACCTAAGGAC